>DCUF01000015.1:9725-22077 GCA_002328485.1 Deltaproteobacteria bacterium UBA2221 | reverse complement strand
TCCTCGATCTTACGGCGGATGTTCTTGATATGGGCGTCCACGCTCCTCTCGTAGCCTTCGAATTGATAGCCCAGCGCCTTTTCCACAAGCTCACTCCGGCTGAAGACCCGGTAGGGCGTTGAAGCGAGCGCAAAGAGCAGCTTGAATTCCGTGGGCGTCAACCGTACGACTTGTCCACCCCGTGAGGCTTGGTAGCTCCGACCGTCAAGTACCAACTTCCCTCCATTAAAGCTCATCACCTCCGTCCCCGTAAGATCACCCTTCTCGAATCGCTTCAGCACCGCCTTGACTCTGAACACCAGTTCTCTGGGGCTAAAGGGCTTCACCACGTAATCGTCGGCCCCCAGCGCAAAGCCTGCCACCCTTTCTTCTTCCGATGCCTTCGCCGTAAGCATGATGATCGGCAGGTTCGCGTCCACCTCTTTGAGCCGGAGGCAGACCTCCTCTCCACTCATGTCAGGAAGCATCAGGTCAAGAAGCGCGAGAAGCATCTTCTCTCTTGAAGCCGCTTCCAGGGCATCCTTACCCCGATCGAAATGGCGGACTTGAAAGCCTGCCCCCTCAAGATACACCTTGACGATGCGGGCTATTTTTGCGTCATCCTCCACAACAAGAATAGGATAGAGCATGTTCAACTCTACCCCAATATGCCCATGGGCTCAAGACCTCGGCTTCGATTATATACGTCCCGGTAGTCGTTATCCGCCTCAACCAGTCTATCAGACGTATCCGAAGACCCCCATATGACCCGTAAAATACCTTGACTTGAGCGGCCTTCTGGATGATCCTACAGAACGGACAATGAATAGGGACAATTTCTCTGTCAGCTCAACGAAAATCCTGCGTCGAAAAGAGACAAGCCTTTTTCACTTCCTCCGAAGCTTCTGTATAGTGATGGCTTGGGCCGTGATTTTATGGATGTCCTGCCTCGTTGGCGCACCTCGGGCAGAAGACGGAAAACTTACCCTGAAGGAAGCGATACAGGTGGCCTTTCAAAGAAACCACCAGATTCGCGCTATGAAGAATTCTGTGCTCGCCCAGAAACAGGAAATAGGCATTGCGCGGAGTATTCTCCTTCCCCAAATTTCCGTTGAGGAACGTTTCACTCGAACCAATAACCCACCAGGTGTTTTCATGTCGAAACTGAACCAGGAACGGTTCGGTCAGGCTGATTTTGCGATCGACTCGCTGAATCAGCCGGGGCCGGTGAGCGATATGCAGACAACCGCCACCGTGGAGCAGGCAATCTTCTCGGGGAAGGCATTGGTGGGCTGGCATATGGCGAAAAAGGATTTCGCGGCAAAGGAGCATGACTACGCTCGCTTGAGGGAGGAAACCGCGCTTTACGTCACCAGGGCGCATCTGCAAGTAGCCACGGCGAAGGAATACGCGTCTGTCGCAAGATCAGGCCTGAGTGATGCTGCGGAGCACCTGAGGATAGCGGAGGCTCGTGAACGGAATGGGATTGGCCTTTATGCCGACGTTCTGAGGGCCAAGACAGCGCTTACCGCAGCGGAGCAGAAGATGATTACCGCTGAAAAAAATCTCACCCTTGCCAAAAAAGCCCTGGGCATGCTGCTGGGGAACGACGACGGTTACGACGTTGTCGATCAGAGGGTGGACTTCTCTCCAGGCGACATCCAGCGGTCTGCCCCATCAACCACCTCCAGGAAAGACATCAAGGCCATGGAGCTCAGGTATGAGAATGCCGGGAATAATGTACGTCTGGCCCAGTCCCGGTATCTGCCCAACCTGGGGCTGCGAGCCACCTATCAGCTTAATGATCACAACAATATCTTCGGCAATGAAGGTGAGTCCTGGTGGCTCATGGGTTTGCTCCGATGGGATCTCTTCGACGGCGCGGGCAGGGAATATGAATACAGCAGGGCCCGCTACAAGGAGAACGAAGCCAGAGAGCAGCTTGCGGGCCTGAAGAGCTTGGCCTCGTTCAAGATCACCGAGGCATCCTTGGCCCTGGATGAGACCCGTAAGATACGGGATTTGGCACGGTCGACCCTCGCTACCGCTGAAGAAGGCAAAAAACTGGTGGAGAGTCGTTACCGCAATTCCCTCTCGCCTTTGGTAGACCTGCTCGATGTCCAGACGAGTGTCGACGGGGCCAGGGTTGCTGCGGTCGCCACGGAGAATGAGTATCAGTTTGCTATCATCAGGCTGCACTACGAGGCAGGAACGATATTGCAGGCCCTGGGGGTGGAGTGAAGATGGAAAGGGTCATGGGAGGCATAGGGAGATTTCTGGTCATGCTGGCGGTATTGCAGTTTCTTGTGGCCTGTTCCGATAAGGTGAACCCGGGGTCCGTAGAGGTCAGACGTCAGCAGGTGACGGGTGTAACCCTTGCGCAAATAACCCCCGCGTTAGTCGACTCGTACTATGAATCGGCGGGGACGGTAAGACCAAAGACCACGACGACAATCTCGGCAAGGACAACCGGTACGGTACTGGCAATAAAGGTACGCGAGGGTCAGCGCGTAAAAGCCGGCCAGACCCTTATTCTCCTCGACGACCGCGACGCGGGCCAGCGATTGGCCGCCGCCGAAGCGGGCCATAACGAGGCGCTCAGGGGACTTGATGAGGCGGCTCAGCGGCGTTCTCTTGCTGACATAACCTATAAGAGATACAGGAATCTTTCGGATGAAAAGGTCATCAGCCCCCAGGAGATGGATCAGATCGAGAGTCAGAAGAAGGTGGCAGACATTGGCTACCAGCGGGCACAGGAAGGGGTAAGCCGGGCCAGGGCCCAACTGGAGGAAGCGAGGATCAACAAAAACTTTTCCACCTTGGCGGCGCCGTTTCCGGGATTGGTCACCGAAAAGAGGATCGAAGAAGGCAGCCTGGCTACGCCGGGCACCCCCCTTATGGTCCTGGAAGATACGTCACAGTACCGCGTCGATCTCTATCTGGACGAGCGGATGGGACCAAAAGTGAAGCTGGGTATGGCCGTCCCCGTCGTCTTGACCTCAGAGGGCCGGCAGATCACGGGCGCGCTCGGCGAGATCGTTCAGGCTGTGGATCCTTCCACAAGGACTTTTCTGGTTAAGGTCTTCCTCAAGGACGGCTCTTTGCGTTCGGGTCTTTTTGCCAGGGTACTGGTGCCTCAAGGAAAAAAAGAGGCCCTCCTTGTACCACGGGGCGCTGTGCTGGAGAAAGGTCAACTAAGTGGCCTCTACGTGGTGGATGAAAAAGGGGTGATGACCTACAGGATTGTCAAGCTTGGGCAGATATCCGGCGACCGAATAGAGGTTCTGTCAGGTCTTAGAAGTAATGAGCGGATTGCGGTAGCCGGTGTCGACAAAGCAATCGACGGTGGGGTCGTCAAACAATAGATGCGGAATAGAAATCAGCCGGACAGTTTAGGCCTTGCCGGGAAAGTCGCCCGCGCCTTTATCACGTCGAAACTCACCCCCCTTATGGTCATCGCTTCGATAATCCTGGGTGTCTTTGCCGTCATCGTCACCCCCCGGGAAGAAGAGCCTCAAATCATCGTCCCCATGATCGACGTCTATGTCTCCTATCCCGGCGCCTCCGCCCATGAGGTGGACGAGCGCGTAACCAAGCCCATGTCGAAACTTCTGTGGGAGATCAAAGGCGTCGAATATATCTACACTATTTCAAAGCCGGGTATGAGTGTGGCCATTGTCCGTTTCTATGTGGGGGAGGACATGGAAAAAAGCATGGTCAACCTTTACAACAAGCTCATGTCCAACTATGACAAGATTCCGCCCGGGGTTTCGCAACCCCTTGTAAAACCGAAGTCCATCGATGACGTGCCTATCCTCAGTTTTACCCTGTGGAGCAGCACATATTCCGGTTACGAGCTACGCAGGGTGGCCGGCGACCTCTGCGATCAACTCAAGAAAGACCCTGACGTGGGCGAATTCACTATCATAGGGGGACAAAGAAGGCAGATCAGGGTTACCATTGATCCGCAGAGGTTGAAGGCCTACAATGTCTCGCCCCTTCAGATCCTCGGGGCCCTCAGGAAGGCCAATTTTCTCTTACCCTCCGGCCATTTTTCAACGGACAATCAGCAATTCCTTGTGCAGACAGGCGGCTTTCTCTCCGGGGCCGAAGATGTGGGCAATCTCGTGGCTGCGGTGTCAAAGGGAAGGCCCGTCTATATAAGGGACATAGCGCACGTCACGGACGGCCCGGAGGAGGCGCAGAACTATGTCTTTATGGGCTTCGGCCCCTCTGCCCAAAAGGACAGAAATGCCCTGTACGAGGCCGTGACCATTTCCGTTGCAAAGAAAAAGGGCACGAATGCGACCCATATCGCAGCGCGAGCCCTGACCAAGATAGAGGCGCTCAAGGGGAATGTGATTCCTTCGGGTATCGAGGTCACCACCACGAGGAACTATGGGGAGACCGCAAAAGATAAGTCGGATGAACTGCTGAAGCACATGCTCCTGGCTGCCATATCCGTCACTCTCCTGATCGCCCTGGCTTTAGGCTGGAGGGAATCGATCGTCGTCGCCGTGGCCGTTCCGGTAACGCTTGCCCTCACCATCCTGGTTACGTATCTCTACGGGTACACCTTAAACCGGGTCACGTTGTTCGCTCTTATATTTTCCATCGGTATTCTCGTTGATGACGCCATTGTGGTGGTGGAAAACATCCATCGTCATTTTCGCATGAGGCATGTGAGCCGGGAGGTCGCCGTTCAGGCGGTCGACGAGGTCGGCAACCCTACGATCCTCGCAACCTTCGCGGTCATCGCCGCGCTGCTTCCCATGGCCTTTGTGGCCGGTCTTATGGGACCATATATGCGTCCGATCCCTATCGGCGCGTCGGCGGCCATGCTCCTCTCCCTCCTCATTGCCTTTATCATCAGCCCCTGGCTCAGTTTTATCGTTCTCAGGAAGACAGAGATCGGATCGGCCGGTGAAATATCCGAGGGCAAACTGACCACCAAATTCAATCACCTCTATGAAAGGAATCTACGGGGTCTGATCGGCAATCGCAAGAAAAGGACGAGATTTTTCCTTATGGTAGGCGCCCTCCTCATGGCCGCGATAATCCTGGTTCCCCTCAAGCTCGCCCGCGTAAAGATGCTGCCTTTCGATAACAAGAGCGAGCTTCAGGTAGTGATCGATATGCCCGAGGGGACAAGCCTTGAAGAAACCGGGGCGGCCACTCGCGATATCAGCGAGTACCTGAAGACGGTTCCGGAGGTGCTCAACTACCAGCTTTATGCCGGGACATCGGCGCCTTTCAATTTCAATGGCCTCGTTCGCCACTACTTCTTCAGAACCGGCAGCCACCAGGCGGACATCCAGGTAAACTTTGTCTCAAAGGATGAGAGGAAGGCCCAAAGCCACGATATTGCCAAGAGAATACGACCGGGCATACAGGCCATAGGCAATAAATGGAACGCCCGTGCAAAGGTTGTTGAGATACCGCCCGGACCGCCTGTTCTGAGCACCCTCGTGGCCGAGATCTACGGACCGGACTTTGACCGGCAGATTCAGATAGCAGCAGACGTCAAACTCATATTCGAAAAGACCAAGGATGTTGTCGACGTTGACTGGTATGTAGAGGCCGATCACAAGAAGTACGTCTTCAACGTGGATAAGGAAAAGGCCGCTTTCAACGGCATCAGCACGGAAGAGATCTCTCAAACGGCCCACGCCGTTCTTAACGGCTCCACCGCAGGACTTGCCCACATAGCAAAGGAACGGGAACCGGTGGAGCTTCTTGTGCGCGCGCCCCTGCCCTTGCGATCGGGCGTTGAACGGCTTGGCGAGATCTCCCTTGCCTCACAGAGGGGCCAGTCTGTCAGCTTGGCGGAGCTTGTCAACGTCCAGGAGGTAAAGGAAGACAAAACGATCTATCGCAAGAACCTGAAACGGGTTGTCTATGTCATTGGCGATGTGGCGGGGAGCGAAGAGAGCCCGGTCTATCCCATACTAAAGATGGGCCGGGAGATCGGAAAGATGAAACTGCCCGAAGGCTACGAGCTTGCGCAGTATTCTTCTGTTCAGCCCTGGCTCGAAAACAGGTATGCCATGAAATGGGATGGGGAATGGCATATCACCTACGAGGTTTTCCGGGATCTGGGCATGGCCTTTGCCGCTGTCCTGGTTCTCATCTATGTCATGGTGGTCGGTTGGTTCCGGTCCTTCCTGACACCGCTTGTCATCCTGGCCCCGATCCCGCTCTCACTCATCGGTATCATTCCTGGGCACGCCATGATGGGGGCCTTCTTCACTGCGACCTCGATGATCGGTTTTATCGCCGCTGCGGGCATCGTTGTGAGAAATTCCATCATCCTTGTCGACTTCATCGATCAGGAGATAGGCAGGGGCGCACCCCTGGAGGAGGCAGTGGTACAGGCTGGGATCATTAGATTCCGGCCCATGCTGCTCACGGCCGCTGCCGTCGTGGTCGGCTCCTCCGTCATCCTCTTCGATCCCATTTTCCAGGGTATGGCCATCGCACTCATGTTCGGAGAGGTAGCAGCGACACTGCTGTCACGGACCATGGTTCCTGTCCTTTATTTTATGCTAAAAACCAGCCAATTGAAGGCCTCTAAAGGGGAGAGGTAATAGGCGGAAGCAGGGAGGAAATCATGTATCTCTTGAAGACTGATGGTTGGTATCTCGAAAGACTGATCTATTTCATGGGCGGTGTGGTGACTCTTGTTAGCGTGGTACTGGTATTGCTTCACAGTATCTACTGGCTGGTTCTCACTGCGCTCGTGGGCCTCAGCCTGCTCGTTTTTGGTTTGACCGGCTTCTGCATTTCTGCCAACCTGTTATACAGCCTGGGGGCCAAACCGAGGCTTGCCAAATCCGATAACTAGGGTTCTGGGAGGGTAGAATGGAAATGACCGAGGTTGACCACGTCAGGATAGCTGTCATCACCGACAACTACTTCGATGCCTTGAGGCCTGACCCACCCTGCGGAGTCAGGTATCGAACGCTTCCAGGCCAATCGATCCACGCTGAGCACGGCCTCTCCTACTATGTGGAGACTGTGGTTCAGGAGAGCCGGTACGGATTGATGTTCGATTATGGGGTCGACCCTCGCGGTGTTGCGAACAACATGGCCCTTTTGGACATCGATCTTGCCAGGGTTCGGGCCTTCGGCCTCTCCCACGGACATTTCGACCACTGGGGAGGCCTTCTTGAGATTCTGAGGACAAATGGGTCAAAGATTCCAAAGGGAATCCCCTTCTATGTAGGTCAAGAGGTATTTGCCCACAGGCTTTCCCGGACTCCGGACGGCGGGCGGCTTCGTGATTTAGGAAGGCTCGATAGGACAGAGATTTCGCAGATGGGCCTTGCAGAAATCGTGGAGGTGAGCGAACCCGTGGAGGTCATCCCCGGCGCACATCTCACCGGGAAGATCGAGCGCACGGCGGAATACGAAACCGACAACCCAATGCTCCTTATAGAGAGAGACGGAAGTTTCGAGGTCGACGACTTCCGCGGTGAACAGGCCCTGTTTTTCAAGGTAAAAGGGAAAGGCCTGGTTGTACTTTCGGGCTGCGCCCACACAGGTATCATCAATACGGTCAAACAAGCCCAGAGGCTGGCCGGGGTTGACCACATTTACGCCGTTATCGGTGGATTCCATCTGGTCAACGCCACGCCACAAAGGATAAACCTGGTTGTCGAGGCCCTCAAAGCCATTGCGCCCGACCATGTCATCCCTACCCACTGCACCGGATTCGAGGCAACAATGACTTTATGCCGTGAGATGCCGGAGCAGTTCCGTCTCAATACCGCCGGTACCACGTACGTTTTTTGATCTTCCATCGTCGCCAACGGGGGAAGGGTCACCCCCTTCCCCCGTTGGCGTGCAAAACTTGCGGAATGTGTGCAATAACGACACGTCAGGCTATCGGCCCGTGCGCGGTTGCGACGCCGTGCCCTGAGACGTGCTGCCGGTGCTTGTCGTTCCGGAACCTGTCGTGCCCTGGTTTTGTCCACCCTCAGCCCGGAGCGCACCTGCGGACAGAATGAGCGCCAACACCGCGATAATCAAAGTTTTCATGCTATTTCACCTCCTTGTTGTTCTTAATATCTGCAAATCGTCTTCTCTATGACGTACCGAGCGTGTTACAAACCTTCCTGGGGCTTGTATCTAAGAGTGGCGTGCGCTTCATGAGCAAACCCTCTTTAATCCTTGTTCTACCCCAACCCTTCGCCGGCCCTAACCGAGACCAATATGCACGCTTCGTACCGCCCTAACGTCCCTTATGGGAGGAGTCCCCTGGATACGCACCAGTGGCCTCAATATGACAAAATCCTTTTCAACCTTTCAAAAGGTGATTACTTCATAGCCCTCAAGCTGATAACGCGCCATGGACGGATGACCGGAGATGTCATCAAGAAGAGTAATGCCTTCTGATCGAATACCTTCGAGGGCACCCATCTTGGCAGAACATGCCTTGCAGGCTCCGGCAATAATGTCCAGACCCTTGGCCTTTGCGTACAGGTCATGGAACATAGCGCCATCCTGCGATATCTCGGGAACAAGCTTGGTGGCAGGGCCTTCAATAACAATTTTGACATCATAGTCTCTCTCTTTCATGTCAAGGCCATTCAGGAGAACATGAACAAAACACGTTAATTCACCGTTGAAAGCGAAAAGGACCACCTTTCTCATAGCCACCTCCAAACTGAGATTCGTAAGGATCTGCTACCATGCATCTGCCCTGCCCCTTGAAAAGGTAGCGCGGATGCACCATGCGCTCCAGCAGTTGCAGGCGCGCTGGTCAAGGCAAGGAATTACGCCCGGACCGGCAGCAGCCTGAAAAACCAGGAAATCACGCCTTATCTTAACGACACCCTCTGGGTTTTTCAATGGGGACAAAGGCAGAGAAGTTGGGGGTAGATTTCGCCTTAATCCACTTTGGGCCTTCAGCTTTCTCTCCAGGTGCGTTATATTCCCTCTAAATAAGGCCCGCAAGGCCGGTTAGGCGGAGGCCACCAGTGGGAGCGCGCCCATAAACAGATTGTGGCATAGACGTTTAACTATCAATATCTCAATCAAGGAGGTTAACGAGAATCATGGAAAATGGCCGGGATGAACCGAAAGGGTGGAGCCCCTACGTAGCAGGAGCACTCGTGGGTGTACTGATGGTTATGTCCGTGTGGGTGACCGGTAAGTACTTCGGTGCCTCGACAACGTTCGTGCGGGCAACGGGCTTGGTGGAGAAGCAGCTTAGCCAGGAACGGGTAGCAAAAATGGATTACTTCCTCAAGGAGGTCCCGAAGTTCGACTGGCAGTTTCTCTTCGTAGTCGGCATCTTTTTTGGTTCCCTCATTGCCGCCACGACGTCCAAAAGTTTTCGTTTTACCGCGGTCCCTCCTATGTGGAGGAGACGCTTCGGTCCTTCGGCCGCGAAACGCGGAATCGTGGCCTTTCTGGGGGGAGGTATTGCCATGTTTGGGGCTCGCCTGGCCGATGGCTGACCCAGCGGCCATGGGCTGAGCGGTTCGCTTCAGCTTGCGGTCAGCGGTCTCATTGCTCTGGTCTGCTTTTTTGTTGGCGGTCTCGTAGTAGCGAATATGATCTACTCGGGAGGGAAGAAATGAATGAGCTTACCTACGGTCTGATTACGGGCATCCTCTTCGGGTTCCTTCTTCAAAAAGGCAGGGTCTTGCGTTATGACAAGCAGTTAGGGGCTCTTCGTCTCCTCGATATGACCATAGTGAAGTTCATGTTCTCTTCAGTCCTTGTTGCTATGGTCGGCGTCTACCTCCTCAAGGATCTGGGACTCGTAAAGCTTTCCATCAAGAGCACCGTCCTTGGAGGTAACATCATAGGCGGTCTCCTTTTTGGGGTGGGCTGGGCGCTCTTTGGATACTGCCCTGGAACCGCCATGGGCGCTCTGGGCGAAGGTCGCTGGGACACGGTTTGGGGTCTGCTCGGGATGCTTGCGGGGGCCGCTGCCTTTGCAGAGGCCTATCCTTTTCTAAAGGGAACGGTGCTCAAATGGGGGGACTTCAGGAAGATCACCCTCCCCTCTCTGCTGGGCATCAACCACTGGATAGTAATAGTGGTCTTCATTATTGCAGGTCTTCTGCTCTTTCGCTTTTTCGAGAAGAAAGGGCTTTAGAGAGGCAGAAGAGACGCTCAACCCGGCATATACGACAAAACGGGGGGAGACCGGGTGTGCCGGATTTAGACCTCCGTGCGGCAAAGCCGGTCTCGGCCACCTATTGGCGAGACCGGCTTTGCACCTATCTCCCGAATCCGGCGGCACGTTGTCCTCCAAGCCAGCTATATGGGGTGTAGATTACTTGAATGTACCGAGCTGACACAATGATATCTTGATCTTCATGGTCTCGCAGGCCGCCCCGACGGACACCCGTGATACCTTCAGCTTCTTGGCAATCTCCCACGCAGCAAGGCACGTCAATCGACCATCCGTGAGGGACGATTTGATTGCCGACTCAATCTCCGGGGTAGTTTCACCGCTGGGCACCGACTTCTCTTGCTGAAAAAGGCCGAGCTGGCACTTAACGATCCGAAGTTCCAGCAGATCAACAGCAGTCCCCACCTCTTCCGGGGTCACGTTTAGCTTCTCCGCTATGTTGTGGGCATCAGCACAGGATATCGTCTGCCCGGATATTTTCTCCCTTATAGCTGCGGCTATCGTTTCGTTTAATTTTGATCCCTGTCTCTTTTCAGCGTATTTTCCGAAATCTTCGTGCGTCATAGCGTTTGCCTCCTTCGAACCATTATTTCATCATACCGTCTCAGCCTGTAGCCTATAAATGTCCTTCCAAGCGTCTCCTCGGAACCATTGATCCCCATTCCGTCGCTGTCGTTGAAGATATATCCCTGATGGGTGAATGTCAAGAAGCCTTCTGTGCCCCATTAGCGGGTAAACAGCCGCACATGACAGACACAAAGGGGTCAACCTTACTGATGCATAATGCACTTATTGCGCAACCCGAATTATTGCATAATCTGCCTTTGGTGCACAATAAATATTCCATTACACTCGTATATGCGACTACTTACGAATGCTGTCGTCATGGCCCATATTTTGTAACTGAAAGGTCATCATGGGATACACTGGCTATAGTCCTCGCCACAACCACCCACTCGAAGGGCGGGCAGACAGGAAAGGCTGGTTGGCAGAAGGGTGCTCAGGTCTGCGCCTTGGCCACCCGCGTTGTGGCTCAGACGATGCCGATGGTTCTCGTGAAATGAATATCCACAAGGAGGTTACGATGCCAGGTGGTGACAGAACGGGACCGAGGGGACTCGGACCGATGACAGGACGGGCAACGGGGTATTGCGCGGGATTTGCGGCGCCAGGTTATGCAAACCCTGGATCAAGGGCAGGGTTCTGGTGTCGTCGCGGAGAAGGCGGACGCGGTTGGCGTAACCAGTATTACGAAACGGGACTTACCGGATGGCAGCGTGGAGCGGGTTGGCGAGGCCAAACCTTCGCGGAAGGCCAGCCAGCCGGATATGATCGGCAGGCAATGAGTCACGACCAAAAGCTGGAAGCGCTGAGAATTCAGGCCGAGCATATGCAGACCACGCTCGAAACCATCCTCAAACAGATCGAGGAGATAGAATCGCGGGACCGGAAGGATGCGGAATGACAGAGATGGGGCGCAATCTGCGGGTCCTTCGTGATCTCGCCCCTAACGGACAGGAGGGGCCATTATGAAAAGGGGCGAAGCACATGGCATGGGCAAGCGGATGGGTCAACAGGGAGGCCAAGAGGCGGGACGTGGGCTGGTCGGTTTGCTCTCCCTTGCCCTTGGTCTGTTCTCTCATGGAGCCGGAAGAAAGGAAAACGGTGGGGTGCATCCAAAACCGGCCAAGGAACCCCAGGCCAATCGCCTGGTGGCGTCAGCAGTGATGGACAAGTGCTGCTTCTGCGGCATATGCCAGCAGGTTTGCCCTCAAGGTGCAATCACTCAGGGGCAGGTTTTGCATATCCGTCTGGACAGATGCACCGGTTGCGGACAGTGCGTGTTGCACTGTCCTGAGGACGCACTTATCCTCAGGAGGGCTAACGCATAAAGAGTGACAAAAGGAGCGAATGGAAGCGACGCGAGTCGATGTTTTCTCCAACGTTTTGAGATTCTCAAACATATTGGGTGCAAGAAATGAAGATTAACGTAACATTCCGCGGGATAGCTCATCTTTACAAAGTGATGAATAAGAAATGGACGATTGATGTCGAGATCGCCGGGAACACTGTCCGTGATGTCATTAACGCCCTGATCAGCAAATACGGCTCTGTCGTACGACAGAGCCTCTTAGACACAGAGGGTGATATCGACATGGAATTGAGAGTGGTCTATAACGAGCGGACCTTTCTTGAATACGGCGATCGCATGGACGCGCCCTT
>DCUF01000015.1:0-9620 GCA_002328485.1 Deltaproteobacteria bacterium UBA2221 | reverse complement strand
GCCGGTGATCCTTTGCCTTTGTCCACCGGCAGCGGAATGAAGGGAGCTTCGCTGGGTATGCGTCATTTCGCTGGCTTTCGCGGATGGGCACACAACAGGTCCCTGGCCACGTAATGGGTCCGTTTGGGATCAACCTTTCTGGCCTCGATCACACCTTCCTGCAAAAGTCTTTCGATCTCCTTACGTACGGTAGCCGGGTCCATGCGAAGCCCGGCCGCTATGTCCTCAGCGGTACACGGCCGCCTTTGTAGCATTTGCAGTATGTCCGTGGGGCCGGACGTCGATTCCGACTGGGGCGCACCACTCCGATAATCAACGACGACTTCTGCCGCAGGCGTGAAAATATCTGCCAGCTCAACCAATCTTCGCCAAGGAACGGGACGTGCATAGTCCTCCGTAGCAGGCCGAACGCAGGTGTTGAGCTGAACCAGATCAGCCTGGATCTCTTGAGCCTTTTTGGCGATTTTTCTCACTTCGCCGTCGATCGCCGTATATCCGTCCAAAAGAAACACTTCGAGCCAGTACTTGCCCCGAAACTCCTGTCGAAATGCGGATAGACCGTCCAGTAGCCATTCGTAGGTGATGGCAGGGTGAGGTCTGTTTATTGTCCTGAAAAGCATCTCATCTCCTGCATCAAGGGAGGGGATAACCACATTGGCATGCCGCAACTGGCGGCGAACCTCATCCTTCCAAAGAAGAGAACCATTCGTAATGACCGCGACCGGGATATCGGTCATGAGGCGGATCTCATCCATCAAGTCCCCGATCCGCGAATAGAGGGTTGGTTCTCCTGAGCCGGCAAGGGTAATGTAATCAGGTTTTAGCGTCAGTTTCGATCGAAGCTCGTCCAGCACCTCTCGCAATGGTACCCACTCGCGCCGTTCTATTGTTTTGTTCGTCGTATGGCCAAGTTGGCAGTAGATGCAGTCAAAGGTACACGTCTTGAATGGAACGAGATCCACGCCGAGTGATCTGCCCAATCGGCGGGAGGGAACCGGCCCAAAGATGTAGCCCTTGTGCTTGACATAACCCATAAGACTATACCCCGTTTGTGATCGCCCCTTAAGCCGGCAGAGAGATTGCGTCAGCTGGACAAGAATCAACGGTGCAGACACCGCATTCGACGCATAAATCTTCATCGACCATGGCTATGCCGTCCGTTACCGCCAAGGCCCCTAACATGCAGTCCTGAACGCATGTGCCGCACCCGTTACATCTATCGTGATCAATTGAAACCGCCATCCTTTCTCCTTACCCCTTAGACGTGACGACGGGCGGTCGTTCTAACCCTTCCGTCCTACCTACTGGGTTAACAAGAAATGTGCCGGGTACGTGAAAGGTCAAGATCCTTTAGACTACGCCCAAGTAGATAAACGAATAGTAACCGCCGCCACTGCGGTATGCATTTGTCAGAGGCGCAACAACCATGCATTTTACAAAGGTACCAGTATGGAGTTTTGCGTCGCCTCCTTAAAATCCTCAAGAAAACTGGAGGATACTTCAGGTGACCCCTTGGCCTTTTATATGCAACATGATTGGGAACGGCACAGTGGAGGTGCGCATGAACGACAAATTGGATGATTGGGCTAAGGAACTGCAGGAAACGATACTGAGTGAGGCTGAGGAGCACCACGGCCCACAAGTCCTGGAACGATGGCGGTCTCCCAGAAATTGGGGGACCATTGGGAAGCCTGACGGGTTTTCCAGAATCACAGGTCCTTGCGGAGACACCATGCAAATCGGCCTGAAGGTAGAAGGTAATCGGATTACGGAGATCAAATATACTACCGACGGTTGCGCTACAAGTATTGCTTCCGGCAGTATGGCAACGGAGTTGGCTTATTCAAAGAGTCTTGACGAGGCTCAAGGCATCACTCCAGAGATGATATTGGAAGCCCTTGGGGGTTTACCTGAGGAAAGTGAGCATTGCGCTCTGCTGGCATCGAATGTGCTCCGAGCGGCCATGCAAGACTACAGAAAGTCAAGAGGGGGGTAAGGCTGTGCAACCGGGCACAAAAGAGGCCCAGCCAGGGCAGAACTGCGTCCTAAAAGTTCAAAACTTAACGGTAGTACTGGCTAACAGGACCATAATCGACAATCTGTCTTTTACGGTTGCGAAGGGTGAGTCGCTGACGGTCGTCGGACCAAATGGGGCCGGGAAAACCGTACTCCTCAAATCTCTACTCGGGCTTCTGCCCCATACTGGTACCGTTGAATGGAACCGGCACATTAAGGTCGGCTATGTCCCGCAACGCCTGCCGTTTATAAGAGAAATTCCCATGACGGTAAGGGATTTCTTCAACCTTAAGGGGCATTCTGCAGATACGAGAGATGAGGTTATCGGGTCGATGGATTTCCCAAGAGCTATGCTTGACAGCCAGGTGGGAGCCCTGTCTTCGGGGCAATTTCAGAAGGTGCTTATCGCCTGGAGTATCCTGGGAAAGCCCAATGTCTTACTCTTCGATGAACCGACAACAGGCGTTGATATAGCGGGCGAGGAAACAGTTTATGCCCTCCTCGAGAAGCTGCAACGGGAAAGAGGCCTGACTATGCTGCTCGTGACACACGACTTGAGTATAGTCTATCGTTTCTCTACATCTGTCCTGTGTCTCAACCGGCATCTGGTATGCTTTGGACCGCCGAATGAGGTTCTTACGCCCGAAAGCTTGCGGGAGCTCTACGGGGCTGAGATCAAATATTACCGGCATACTCATGACTGATCTAATGAACTGGCAACTTTTTTTTAGTCTCCTGACGGGCATCTCCATCGGCTGTGCGTCCGCATACCTCGGCGCTGTGATGCTGACCAGGAGAATGGCCCTCGTTGCCGGTCCCCTGGGGCATCTCACCCTGCCAGGGGTCGCCCTTGGCATACTCTATGGCTTCAATGTTTCGTTGGCCGCATTTCCCTTTGTCATCCTTGGCATCGTTGTCATATGGTGGTTGGAGGCAAAATCACGGCTCCCCATGGAGGCGCTTACAGCGATCGTCTTTGCCTCCGGCGTTGCAATGACTTTCATGTTTTTGCCTGTGCAACAGGCAGAAGTGGCCCTTATAGGCGATATCTCCCACGTAAGCTTGCGGGAAACCATTGCCTCGGTCGCACTTTCGGTTGCCCTTCTCCTCATAATAAGACACATCTTTAGGCCCTTGGTCCTCGCGACGGTTGCCGAAGACCTTGCCCGCGTGGAGGGGATTAACGTCAGAAAATATAACCTCATCTATCTTGTCCTGATCGCAGTTATCGTAGCGTTAGGGGTCAAGATGGTTGGCGGTCTGCTCACGGCTGCGCTTGTGGCGATACCTGCTGCTGCTGCCAGGAACGCCAGTCACGGCCTCGGGCAATATGCTGGAACGGCATTGGGAATCGGTGGGGCATCTTCCGTTCTGGGCATAATCATTTCTAAGGTCTTTCCTTTTCCTGCCGGACCACTGATCATCCTCGTCAGCACGATCATCTTCCTCGTGACGCTCTTCTGGAGGAAATGGAATGCTTAGCAGTTGCATCCGGATGCCGCTTCCTCCAAGAAGAATACAAAGTGTGTGGGCGGGTCAAAAACAGAAAACTGTGGTCGAGTTTATATGGTCGCTTCTTGGGTTTACGTTGGCAAATGGCCGCGTTGCATGACCAACAATAAAACGCTCACTAATCGGAGGTACTAGTTGTGGCTAAAGTAAAAATGATCTGTCCTTTTTCGGGCAAGCAATGCAGGGAATGCGCAGTTTATCGCGGCAGACACTACTACCTCTGTTTCAGAGGAAAGAGCGAAGAAGAGGTAGGCGACCTTGTTAAGCCGTTAGTGAACCCCGCTATTCTGTTTAAAGAACCGGTTGTTCTGCCTGAACACATCTATGACCCTTTCGCTCACCCTATGAAAGGGTCTGTATACCCTGAAGACGCGTTTGCCCGATCTCTTCATCCAGTGAAAGAGCGAGAGCCGGCCCCCTTGTCTGCGCAATGGTCGGCCCTTGGGTCGTTTTAAAAAAGACAGTCGGGGGAACTTTGTGAAAACATATCGGTGGTTCTTGTTGCTGTCCTTCAGACAACGGATTATTTTGCTCCTAACAATTGCTATGAGCCTGGTTATCGTTGTAACGGGCTTTGTGATAAATCCGGAATCACGCCAAAATGGCAAGATCAACCTGAGCACTGATATGTCTATACGAGAGATCGCCCCCCAACTGGGGGTCACCGGGAAGGCGCTTGCCCGTGAATTAAATCTCCCCCTCGATGCACCCAAGGCCAAACCGCTCGCAGAACTGAGCATAACTGATGACCAGCTTTCCCACGTGGTCGGCCACCTCCGTTCACATGTCGATGCTACAGAAAAATACTACACTTTCTTCGCCTTGGTGCTCGTAGGCTTTGTCTACCTCAACATGCTTGGGCGACCTGACGTCTCTGATATCAAACAAAAAACTAGTTGGTATCCCCGATTTCCATACGTTGTAGTCTTGCTATTTTCTGTTGCTGTCGCTGGATTCTATCTTGGAAAATCTCCTAATCCCATGGAGGGCGCCGTAAAGGTATTCAAATCAGTGGTAGGGCTTTATCCTGATCCACTAGCCAAAGTGATAGCCTTCATATTTTTTCTTGGGCTCGCCGTTATCGGCAATAAAATGGTTTGCGGTTGGGCCTGCCCTTTTGGGGCCCTTCAGGAACTGATCTATAGCATTCCTGGTTTGAGAAAACTCAAACGGTGCAAATTGCCGTTTGTCCTGACCAACACAATCCGGGCAATACTTTTCGTCCTGATGTTCCTGTTGCTTTTCGGTTTTGTCGGGGAACGTAAAGGATTCGTTATTTACCATTACATCAATCCATTTAATTTGTTTAATTTGCATTTTGAAACCATTGGAATCGTTATGACAGTCATCGGTGCCGTCGTTGGATCGTTTTTTGTGTACCGTCCTTTTTGTCAGATTATCTGCCCATTTGGCCTAATTTCCTGGGTATTTGAACGCCTTAGCATAACACGCATGCGTATTAATAGGGACGTCTGCACTAAATGCGGCGCCTGCATGAGGGCATGTCCTTCGGACGCTGCAAAAGACCGAGTTTATGGAAAAAAGTTCCCCGCAGATTGTTTCAGTTGTGCGCGCTGCCTGAAGGTATGCCCCACGGATGCGATTAGATATGGATCTATCTTTAAGAAATGATGCACATCTACCATTGAAAAGGAGGTGCTTCCTGAAGAACTACCGATGGGCAGCTTAACACTTATTATCTATTTTATATTATCCAAAAAGGAGGGACACCGTGATAAAAGCGTTGCTGTACGCTTGGCTACTGTTTTTCGCCGTCGCAGCTTTTCAAATTCCCCACAGTCTGTCGACTGCATCAAGTTCAGACCCGGAAAGCACGACATCATCAAATAGAATCGCCGTCGCAGCGGTCGGGGATGGTGTCACTTCGGAGATAAGCCCAATTGCAGGGAAAGCACCCTACTATCTGATATTTGACGAAAAAGGCGTTTTCGTAAAATCCGTTAAGAATCCAGGTCAGAGTACCGGACGCGACTCCAGCTCTGGGGTAATAAATCTTCTTCTGAAAGAATCCTGCAAGACCGTCATTGCCGGCACTTTCGGTGGCAAAATGCGAAACCGGTTAGAAGCAAATCACATTCAGTATTACGAGCGCGAGGGTATTGTAGAAAAGACGGTAAAAGCATTCGTAAAGACCAACTTATTCTTGGGGGGGTACCCCAGAAGCTTTCCATGGGGGCATTGTCGTAGCAGTTACCTTTTCTGCTCATGGAGGCCACCATCCCCAAGAGAGTAAGGAGTTTTCGGTACTTCGGGCTGCAGTACTGGCTCCCCCTGTCTGAATGATGGATAAGGCCCTTTGGGGGATGCTTGACTGCCACGGCACGGGCGAGGGACCTGGCAACCAGGCTCTTCGTCATGCGGGCACCGAGGGCATAGCGGACGATATCCCCGTGAAAAAGATCCTTATGAGCGGCGCAGTAGAGCCAGCCCTCATCGGTTGGGATGTAGGTAATATCGCTCATCCAGATCTCGTTCGGCGCGAGAGCCTCGAACTTCTGCTTCAGGAGGTTCTCCGCCACGGGAAGTGGATGCGCCCAATTCGTCGTTGCCTTGAACTTCTTGACCTGTTTGCATCGTATTCCGTTCTTTTTCCTGAAACGCCTGATGCGATGAATAATGGTCACCAACGCTACCGGCGGATGCGAAATGACGTTTAAGATTTTATGGACGCAACCGACGCAGCTTGATCACCACGTGTACCCCTGCCCCCTTCTCTGCGGCTATCTCCTCGAAAGCATCCCCGGCATCTCAGCCAGGAGGTCGGTCTTCCCGATGGAAACCCTGACTCTCACGGCAGAACCCCTACGAATAATTTCCTCCACCCTTCCAATAAAGCAATTCGGGGTGGGCCCGGGGGTCTCACATTCGAAATGTATACGTCATCGGGAGGAATGGCAATTTTGCGGATGTTATTCTCATTGTCAGGCAACACGATCCTTAAATTGTGATTCTTCAAGATACGTGACCCCCTAAGAGCCTGTTTTTTCAAGATCTCGGACCCACCCCACAAGAGTGCGCCATCCGGCAAGGTTGGGCCATACTCTCCTTCTCGGTAAATAACTGATCAGGAGGACCGATATGGCACGAAAGGAGTACATGGTGGTCGATATTGTGGATGTTTTAAAAGGATGCCAGAGAGGCGATGCAATCAGGTCCCTTGCCCGGGCAACGGGCATGGGCCGGAACACGGCGAAGAAGTATGTCCGCCTCGCATACAAGAAAGGCTTTACCGTGGAAGGTCCCTGCGATCTTGAGAAGATCGCCGCCCAGGTTCTCATAGAAATTAATGCCCGCCTCCCCGGTCCTACCCCTTCCAAGGGCCAGGTGTTCCTTCCTCATAAGGAGGAGATCAAAGGATGGATAGAGAATGAGCGCCTTACCCTCACAAAGATCCATAGCAAGTTGACAAGACTGGGTCTTGAAACGACCTACTCGAACCTCGTCAAGAAGCGATTTTCTGTACTTGACCGGGAAGACGATGTGGTAATGAATCTGCCACGCACAATGGTGCCCTTTTCTAACGGTGCTTTCAGGATTCACCCTGTCAGTATAACAACCTGCCCCTGTAGCAAGCTACAGGGAACTCTCAAGTTCGAGAGGTTCTTATTCTGAGCCTCACGTCCACGTGGGAAAGACCGTTTTCAAATCGCTTATTCCACAAAAATCTCTCTTCGAGTTGAAGCCCTTCGACGGCTCTCGGGTCGTTCTGTCCTTTGAGGCAGCTACCGTTCACACCATCATGACCTGAAGGATACGGATAAACTGATCAACCAGGTTTAAGGGCACGGGAGTTGATCCCCTTACCAAAGGGACGTGTGACACAATTTGCATTTCATTTTTCACGCGCGAATGGCCAGGCCATGATGCCACCCTCCAGGACCTTAGCATTTCTCCAGCCCTTGCCTTCCAACAGGCGCGCGGCCTCGTAGCCTCTGAGGGAAATCTTACAAAAACAGATAATCTCGGCGTCTTTATCTTGGGGTAGTTCATGCAGGCGCTTTCTCAAAACCCCCATTGGTATCAGGGCCTCGCCTATGCCAAGTCTCATTTCCTCATATTCATCGGGTCCCCTTGTATCAAGCAGGAAAGGCTTTTCCCCGTTTTCAATCTTCTTTTTGACCTCGGCTGCCGTTATTCCCCGCATTCGCCCCTTCAGTTTGTTCTCGATGATATGAGCGGTTGCAATCGCGTGGTCGATGGCAAGGGAGAATGGTGGTGCATAGGGCAGATCCGCGTTTACCATGTCCTCTACAGTCAGTCTACCCTTGATTGCCATCGCCCACTGGGCAAGCTGTTTGCTTACGTCCCCCGGACCAACGCACTGTGCACCAAGTATTCTCCCGGACGATTTTTCAACCACCAGCTTCGTAATGAGCATCTTTGCCCCCATGAATCCCGGCTTGTCGGGACTCGCGTTGATCGCACATTCGATTTCCTCAAAGCCGGCCTGTAAGGCCATCTTCTCAGAGAGACCCGTAGACCCTGCCGCATAGTCAAAAACCTTGCAAATGCCCGTCTGGATTGTCCCCGGGAATGTGGCCACGTTGCCAACCATGGCGTTCTCTCCGGCCACTCTCCCCTGAAGATTGGCGAGGTCGCCCAAGGGTGCCAAAACTTTGTTTCCCGTAATGAGGTGTGGCACTTCCACGCAATCACCCACTGCATAGATGTCTGGGTCGGAGGTCTGCATGAAAGCATCGACCGAAATACCGCCAGCCTTACCGATGTGAAGCCCAGCCTCGCGGGCAAGTTTTGTGTTGGGAGTGACCCCAATGGCCACCACTGCAAGCTCACAGGGTAGTTCGGTGCCGTTTTGTAGCTTTACTGCTGTCAACCTTCCATTTTCACCCAGAAAAGCGGCTACACCGCTCTCGGTAATCACGTCGGCATTCCTGCTTCTGACATGGTTTTCTACAAGCTTTGCCATCTCCCAATCAAGAAATGTCAGCAATTGCGGCAAAAGCTCGATGATGGTGATCTTGATGCCCGCAAGCTCCATAGCCTCGCATGTTTCAACGCCAATCAGTCCCCCTCCTACGACCACTGCCTTTTTGATCTTTCGTTCATCACGGATTGCTCTGAGGTAATCGGCATCCTGCATGGACTGCAACGTCGTGACGCCCGCAAGATTAATGCCTGGAACAGGGGGAAGCCGTGGCGTTGCACCGGTCGCGATAATCAGTTTGTCGTAGGTAAGGCTCTCCGTTTCCCCAGTCCTCCGGTTTTTACACCCTACGGTCTTCCCAACTCGGTCGATTGATATGGCCTCGGTCTCTGTTTTTGCGGCTATGTTTTTGGCGTTCATGAAGAAGTTGGGGTCCCTTACCACGCCTGCAGGGGTACTCAAAAGCATTCTCCTATCATCAAAGACACCGCCTACGTAATAGGGATAGCCACAAGACGCCATGGAAAGGTCCGCATCCTTCTGAATGATGGTAATCTCCGCGTCCTCATCCATGCGCCGAGCCCGGGCAGCCGCCTTAGGACCTGCTGCTGAGCCGCCGATCACAACAATCCGTTTTACCTGAGCCACTGATCCCTCCCTATTTTAATGTGACAAATACTCACGATCTTATACAGCCTGCCCATTTTGGGGTCCCCATTTTAATGGTATACCCATATTTTTGTCAACACCATAGCACCTTTTTTGAATAAGTATTCGTTACCCCCCTACCAAAGCTATATGTTGCAGAAATCATTGATGATGGTCCCCCTGAAACCGCCCTTTTGCGTCCGGCCCTTGCTATGGGAATTACGTCCGATATGGGAGAGGACACGCCTGCGTACCTTCTTCGGGAGGCCCAGCTCTTGGCCACTTCTCGCCCCCCTCCACAGGCCTTGTACCGCCTTTCTGAGGGCATCGGTAAAGGGAAGATAACCACTGCCTATACATTCCCGTTGATTTTATATCCCGCGAGACTGTCTCTTTAGCCGGTATCCTCCACAACAGATTCCTGCATGTCTCAGACCGGGTTGATCCCTGCGAGGCTGTCTACAATCGCGCTGAGAATCTGCATGGCCCCATCACCGCAGCCCATTTCATGCATCTAAACCCTTTCTCAAAAATAATT
>DCUF01000089.1 GCA_002328485.1 Deltaproteobacteria bacterium UBA2221 | reverse complement strand
GCACCCGCAACGCCCGCTTCCGACTGCATCTGACTTACATAAGGTATTGAGCCCCATATATTGACTTCCTTCCCGGCGCTTTTGGCATCGCACACCTCGGCAATGGGGGAAGATGGGGTAATGGGGTAGATCGTTATAATCTCGTTTGTAGCGTGAACTACGTGGGCGCATGCCGTGTTGCCATCGACAGTGATCATTCTCCTTTTCAAATGTTCCTCCAGGTTGTGCGACAAGATTTGATGAGAGGAGCACCCGGCCCTTTCGGTTCTCGAAGCTGCGCTTCCCTCGAAGCCTTCTAAATAGCATTTATCATGCCCTGATAGGGTACGGTTGCAACGTTCCGTTATTACAGTATGTTATGGTGTTTGTTGTGTCGGCCCGCAGACCGTCAGGCCGGGTTTTTTGAAATTTTTCTACTCTGGACGTTGAAGAAATGCGAAACTGCTATTCAATCTCCAATTTCTTCTTTCTGTAACGAAAGGTGTGATGATTCATCTTAAGGAGTTGGGCCGCCTTGCTCTCGTTTCCCTTAGATAGACGAAGCGCCTCCTTAAAATAGAAGGATTGGAGGGAGTTTTCCAGGTTTTCGAAGTCAACACCTGACTCATCAAGAAGCTGGAAACAGAGAGCTTCTGATCTACATTCGTAGCCCGCCTCGCCCTGGGTGTGACCATCATCCGCCTGCATACCGAGGTCTTCGACGGTTATTTCTTTTCTCTTAGAGGTCAGGACGGCCTTCTCGACAAGGTTCTTCAATTCCCTGACATTCCCTTCCCAGCCGTGGTTCATAAGGGACCGCTGCGCCTCTGGCGAGAAGCCAATCACATCCTTCCCGAACTTGCTGCTGAACTTCACGAGAAAGTATTTGGCAAGAGGCATGATATCGTCGGGACGCTCCTTTAACGAAGGGACCTTTACTTTGATGACGGCGATCCGAAAATAGAGGTCCTTTGGGAATTGCCCCTGTTCCACCATGGCCGCCAAATCCTTGTTGGTCGCCGAGACCACCCTTGTCTTGACGTTCAGCTTCTTGGTTCCCCCCAGCCGGTAGAATTCCCCGGACTCAAGAAAACGGAGCAGTTTCCCTTGGACTTCGAGATCGAGATCACCCACCTCATCAAGAAAAAGGGTTCCATTGGCCGACTCTTCGATGATCCCCTTTTTCCCTGTATGGAGCGCCCCGCTGAAAGCCCCCTTCTCATAACCGAATAGTTCGCTCTCGATCAAATCCTTGGCGATAGACGCGCAGTTAAGCGGAACGAGCGGTCCCTGAAAATTCGGGCTTCGGTAATGGATCGCACTGGCAATAAGCTCCTTGCCGGTCCCGGTTTCGCCCAGGATAAGAACGGGCGTGTCAGGGCTTTTCGCCACCTCTTCAACAAAACCCATGACGTCAAGGATGGCGTTGCTCTCGGCAATAAAACAGGGGACATTCTCATTGAGATAGGCCTCCTGAAGCGCCCGAACCTCCTTCTTCAGCCTGGTCGTCTCGATGGCGTTGCGGACGATCACCTCGAGACCTTCCATGTGGATCGGTTTTACCAGATAATCATGGGCCCCGGCCTTCATGGCCGTTATAACATTACTGAAATCCTCGTAGGCGGTGATCATGATGACCAGAACGTCCGGGTATTGTTCTTTGAGTTTCTTGAGAGCTGCTATCCCATCCATGCCGGGCAGACCGATATCGAGCAGGACGAGATCGGGCCGATCCTTCTCTAGAGCCTCAAAAGCGCTCTCGGCTTCCGAAAAAGTCCGGATCTCATAATCGGCAGAGAGGGCCATGGAGATGCCGTCCGTAATGGTCGGCTCATCGTCAATCACGTATATGCAGAAACTTGTCACCTGGTGCTTTCCTGTATTCCCCTGCCAAGGGAAGCTCGATCTTGAATTCCGCTCCACCCGCATCCCTATTGTCGACGGTGAGAGATCCACCGTGGTCGACAACAATTCTGTGACACAAACTTAAGCCGATTCCCGTACCCCCGTCCTTTGTGGTGTAAAAGGGATCGAAGATGCGTCTCCTCATATGGAGCGGGACGCCTGGACCCGAATCACCAACGGTTATGACGATCCGTCCATCCTGCGCCGCCGAAGTGACCTGTATGACCTTCTCGGCCGTGCATTGTCTCATGGCGTCCTCGGCATTGGTAACGAGATTCAAGATCACCTGCTCCATCAAATGGTGATCGACGTGGCAGAGAGGCAGATCCTCGGCGAGCGCCATGGTCAAGTGCACATTTGCCTTGCGGAGGGTGGTGGATGAAAAGTTTACCGCATTCAGGATGACTTGGTTGATATTGACCTTTGCAAACTTCGGTTCCCTTGGCTTCGCGAAGTCCATTACCCTTCGGATGACGGATTCTATCCGGTCTGAGGCGGAGCGAAGTTGCCCTATTATTTGTTTTGCCTTTTCCTTGCTCCCGGATCGATCTTCACCGATGATCTTCTCGAGATTACTCAAATAGATGTTGATGCCTGAAAGGGGATTTCTAATTTCGTGGGCAATACCTGAGGTAACTCGGCCCAGAGATGCCATCTTGTCCTCCGCCCTCAGAAGAAACTCCAGTTCTTTGGTTCTGGTGACATCAAGCTTATTCACCAGGATGGCCTCGCTTCCCATGTAGTCGATCAAGCTTGCCCTGCAGTGGACCCACTTTCTCTGAGGAACCGCGTCTGCCGGATCTGTAACGAGAAATCGAAAGTCTATATCCAGATTTCGTTCCTCACCCGCCATGATCTTCCGAAAGCCCTCCTCCACCCTCTCCATATCAGCAGGATGAATGCCGGAAAGATCCCCATCACGGAACAGGCGCACCAAGGGACCGGATAGTCTTTTCTCCTCAGGATTTTCGTATACCACCTGACCGTTTTGGACGATGAATATACCTGTCGGCGAATTCTCGACCAGGGTCCGAAAGCTCCTCTCGTTCTCCAGAATCGTCTTTTCCGTCCGTTTTTGTTCGATAATCCTCTCCAGAAGGCCTGCCACGTCGGTGGCCAACTGCTTTTCCCTCTCTGCCAGGGGATATTTGTCGTAATGGACCTCCAGCAGCCCCGTGGGTGCTCCATTGATGGTTATCTCGCAGTAGAACGTAAGGGATGATGAGGGAGAAGGTCGGGAATCGAACAGATGATTTCCGATGGCTATGCGCACCTGTCTATCCCCAGCGTGCCCCAGGGAGGTCAAAAGCTCACGGCCCGCTTTCCGGATCATCTCCTCCGATGAAAGCCCTTTGTCGGCCACGAGCCGTGAGACTTCGTACAGACAGTTCGCCTCCCTTATGCGACGTTCGAGTTCCTCGGTCCGTTCAGCGAACTCCTTCTCCGACCGGGAATAAACGGCCTCCTTCGCTTCAAGCTCCGATATACGGCACCGAAGCGCCTCTACCTCGCTGTTCAATCCTCTTGTGGTTGCTTCTTCTTCCATATCTTACCCCCCAAAATACGGGGACATCCCACGGTGGTTGGCTTTGGCCCGGTATCTTCATGTCTTTGCCCCGTGCCACGCCCTCAACCTTTACTTTAGCACGAAAAACGTAGTGGTTTCCAGGGGCTCTGAGCGATAATTAACGAGGATGGCGACCGAAACAACGGAACGAGACTGGTTCGACTTTCTGTTTTTATAAGGAGATGGAGCGCACGTTTCTGCCTGGTCAACCTTTGTCAGGGTGGTAAGCGATCCATTTGCCCTTGTCATATAAAGTGTGATGAGCAAGAATGATCAAGGGAAAGATTAGGGCGAAACCAGGGAGTGGCCTCTTTCGATTCTTCGTCTTCTCAGGAAGCGCCGGGCCCTGAACCGCACAACGAAGCCGTGGGTTAACGGCACTAAGGAGAAATATGAAACTACATGGCAGCGAAACAGAACAGAATCTGAGAAAGATCCTTGCGGACGAACTCTATATCTCCTTCCGTTATGGAGAGATGGCACAGGCGGCAAAGGAGGCGGGGCAGTCAGAGGTAGCGGACATCTACCTGGCTACCGCTGAAAATGAGATGGAACACGCTCGTCACAGTTTCAGATTCCTCGAAACCATGGACGACCTGAAACGAGGCCTGGAGATGGCAATAGCCAAGGAACACGAGGAGGCTGAAACGGTCTACCCTGAGGCAGCGAGGGTTGCCGAAAGGGAGGGATTTCGCGAGATTGCCGATTTCTTCCGCAGATTGTGTGATGTTGAAAGGAACCACGCGCAGATTTTGACAACGGTCAGCCAATCAGTGGAAACCGGTCAAGAAATAAAAGGCCGTACCGTCGGACATTCCCGAACGTACATGGCCCACCTGATGCTGCCCGACCAGGCAAACCCGGTCGGCAATGTGCATGGCGGCGAACTCATGAAGTTGATGGACAACGCTGCAGGTGTGGCAGCCATGCGCCACTGTCATACCTTCACCGTGACGGCCACGGTGGATGAGATCAAGTTCTTGAATCCCGTGAAGGTCGGCGATCTGATTATCATCCATTCCCAGCTCATTTTCGTCAGACACTCCTCTGCTACGGTCAGGGTTGAGGTCTACGGAGAGAAGCTCTTTACCGAAGCGAAGCTACCCACCCATACAGCGGAGTTCGTTATGGTAGCTGTCGATAAACAAGGAAAGGCGGTCCCCATGCCGCCGCTCATCATCAGCACAGAAGAAGAACAAAGGCTGTTCAACGAGGCGCAGGCGAAATATGAGGCAAGACGAAGGACGAAGTCGGCATAGAGCGAGGTATGAAGTTGCGCACCCCGTGTCATGACCGATCAAACAATGTTGATCTTGACAGAGAAGGTCTTCTCCGATTTCTCCCTGCCCTCCCAGGGGCGGAAGTAATCGATAGTCAGAACGACGGTTCCCTTTGACAGGGCCTTGAAGGTAAAAACGGACAGAACGGGACCCCCCATTCTTCCATCCGAGAGCAGCACCCTCGTGCTCTGGTTAACAAGATCGAGCCTCGACCTGTCCAGATCCCTTATCTGCCACAGGTAGCCCGTTGCCCCCGCACCCTCAAGCTCAACGCGCAACGCATCTTCTTGCTTTACCTCGATTTCCTTTCCGTTATCAGTGATAGTGAGAGTCATTAGTACCCGTTGCGGCTGCTGTTCGGTTTCTCCCGGCTGGCCGGTCCAGCCCGGCGGCAACCAGCATAGGCCGAGGATCAGGGCAAAGAGGAGAAAAATTGAGCGCGTCATTTCTGGAATAGAGCCCTTTTCTACTTACTACCACAGATATCCGAACGGGTAAAGCTCCAAGAAGGGGACCGCAACAGGGGAGCGGGCTTGACACGGTCTGTAGAGAAGATCGATTGCGGTCGGGCACCGGACGGGACAGGGTATTGGCCATGTTTCTTGAGGATATTATCCCTTGACAATTGTTCCAGCTTTCTGCTAATCTCATCTCTGCCACGAAGGCAAACAGGCGGTCAGAAGACCGGCCAGAGTTGTCTCGTGGCTTTTCTTTTGACGCCGCAGACACTCCGGGCCGAAACCTTGTCAACTTCACGCACATACTGCTCAGGAGGCACTCATGCTACGGATTGTTTCGCTCATTGTCTTTTTGTTTTATCTGTCAGTCTCGGCGGTCTTTGCCGCCCATCCTCTCATAACCGATGACGCAGGGACACAAGGCAAAGGGAAGTGGCAGCTTGAATTGGATGGTCAGTATGAACATGAGCACGAAAGGGGGGAGAAGGAGAATAATTCTGAAATCTCGACTACTGTCACCTATGGACTCATGGACACTATGGATTTCGTTCTCGGCGCCCCCTATCAGTGGGTCAGAACCCGAGACTCAGAAGGCACCACGCGAGAGAATGGCGTTGCCGATATGTCCTTTGACCTTAAGTGGCGGTTCTATGAGAAAGACGGCCTTTCTCTTGCCTTGAAGCCTGGCATTACGCTCCCCACCGGTGATGACGAGAAAGGGTTGGGCACGGGTAAGGTCACCTACAGGGCCTTCTTCATTGCGACCAAGGAGCTCACGCCGTGGATGTTTCATCTCAACCTTGGGTACTACCGAAATGAGAATAAGGAAGACACCAAAAAGGATCTCTGGCACGCCTCACTGGCATCGGAGTATCTACTGACAAAGAATCTGAGGGCTGTTGCAAACATCGGCGTTGAGAGGGGCGATGACCCGACGACAGACTCAGACCCTGCTTTTCTTTTGGGCGGTCTGATCTACTCGGTGTCCGATGCCTTTGACGTTGATGCCGGCTACAAGTACGGTCTGACCAAGAGCGAGGCCGATCATACCATCCTTGTCGGTCTGACCTTTAGGTTCTAAAAGGAGGTCCCATGCATATCCCCGATGGCTATCTCAGCCCCCAAACGTATCTTCCTCTTTACGCGGTCTCCGGGTGTGTCCTGGCGGTAGCCCTCAAAAAGGTAAAAACTGAGGTATCTACCAAAGAGGTACCCTACCTGGCTATGGCCGCCGCCTTCACCTTTCTCATTCAGATGTTCAACATTCCGGTACCCGGCGGGACCACAGGCCATGCTGTGGGGGCAGGTATTGTCGCCCTTCTTTTGGGACCGTGGACTGCGGTGATCGCCGTGTCAATCGCCTTGATCGTTCAAGCCCTGGTGTTCGGTGACGGGGGCATAACCGCCATTGGGGCCAACATCTTTAACATGGCTATCGTCATGCCCTTCGTCTCCTACTGGACCTTCAAAGCGGTGAAGGGGAAACGAAGCGGGAAAAAGATTACGAATGTAGCATCTTTTCTCGCAGGATACCTGGGGTTGTGTATTGCATCTCTCTTCGCTGCCGTACAATTCGGCATTCAACCCCTGATTGCCCATGGCGCCGACGGGAGGCCCCTTTACGCACCCTATCCGCTCTCCATCGCTCTCCCAGCCATGGGGATTGAGCATTTCCTCTTCTTCGGTATTGCAGAAGGTCTCGTGACAGCCCTTCTCTTTTCCTATATCCTTAAACACCAGGATACCCCAGCCTATGCCATGAAGGGAGGCATCGCATGATAGCTGTCACGAAGAAACTGTGGATTGGTCTGGTCGTCTTGGCGCTGCTCGCACCCCTCGGTCTCATCGTACCTTCTGTCTTTAACGCTGAAGATGCCTGGGGCGAATGGGGAACCGATACACTTCAGAAGGTGCTCGGCTACGTGCCCGAAAGGCTCAAACAAACAGCCGACCTGTGGAAGGCGCCAGTGCCCGATTACAATTTCGGATCGGAGGATGCCTCCCTGGGGGCTCAATCCGGCTCGTATATCTTGTCCGCCCTTATCGGGATAGGGTTGGCAGGCGGAATAGTGTTTGGGCTGGCGAAGATGCTCGTGAAGAAGGAGTAGCATGACAACCACATAGACTCGTTTGCTGTGCCCCGCCGTACCGGGGTATAAACAAGGTATACACGGCCGAGGGCAACAGCGGATGTTCTCCCTGCCCTCCCCCGTCAAAAAACGCTTCTTAAGAATCGATACCGCTCTCCGAAGGCCAAAACACAGCAGGGTAAATTATTGATTGTCCTGAGGAGCTATGATATCCTCAGACCATAGCTCCATCCATTTTCTCGTTCATAATTTCAAAAGGAGGCCACCCATGTCAACGATATACGAGATATACGCACGTGAGATTTTTGATAGCAGGGGAAACCCAACCGTCGAGGTGGAAGTGGTTCTGGAAAGTGGCATCGTGGGGCGTGCCATGGTGCCATCCGGGGCATCGACCGGCGAAAGAGAGGCCCTGGAGCTTCGCGACGGTGAAAAGGATAGATTTTCGGGCAAAGGCGTGCTCAATGCCGTGAACAATGTCAATGAGATTATCGCCCCAAAACTTGAGGGGCAGGAAGTAACCGAGCAGACATACATAGATAACCTGTTGATCGAACTCGACGGAACGGACAACAAGAGCAAGCTGGGGGCAAACGCGATCCTCGGCGTGTCCATGGCCGCTGCACGGGCCGCTGCAGATTTCCTCGATCTCCCTCTTTATCGTTATCTGGGAGGGGTGCGGGCAAGAGAACTCCCCGTTCCCCAGATGAATGTTATAAACGGTGGCGCCCACGCCCAGAACCCACTCGATGTTCAGGAATTTATGATCGTTCCGGCAGGATTCGATTTCTACAAAGATGCCCTGAGATGCGGGATTGAGGTTTTTCACACCTTGAAGGATGTCCTGAAGTCCAAAGGATTGACCACCGGCGTTGGGGACGAGGGCGGTTTCGCACCTCAGATATCCTCAACCCGTGACGCACTGGACATGCTGTTGACGGCAATCGAAAAGGCGGGTTACAAGGCGGGTTCCGACGTGTTGCTGGCCATCGATACTGCCGCGAGTGAGCTCTACAAAGACGGCAAATATACCATCGAGGGCAAGGTACTGAGTTCAGCAGAGTTCGTGACATTCTATGAGGGTCTCATCAAGGACTATCCTATCGTCTCCATCGAAGACGGCCTGGCTCAGAACGACTGGGATGGCTGGAAGCTCCTCACGGATACATGCGGGTCTAAGGTTCAGATTGTAGGGGACGATATCTTTGTAACCAACCCCAAGATATTGATGGAAGGTATAGGCAAAGGCATCGCCAACAGTGTTCTCATAAAACTCAACCAGATCGGCACGGTCA
>DCUF01000011.1 GCA_002328485.1 Deltaproteobacteria bacterium UBA2221 | reverse complement strand
CTTGCTCCCAAGGCAAGCGCGCTAACCATGCTGCGCTACGCCCCGACGAAAGCTAAAGATATCATAGAAAGCTCTATCTATCAACGCCGGAGGGTCGGATAATGTGCAAATGGCGAAATAGCAAAATGGCGGATTCGCGTGGGAAGACCGAAGCAAAAGATGGCGGGAAAGGTTGAATAAGGTAACAGTGGTGGCAAGAACACGGTCTCCCAAGCCTCCCCAGCTTGTTCCCATTTTGCTATTTTCCTATTTCGCGCTTTTCTCCCCCCAGAACTCGTTCCAGCACCTCAGCCTGTTCAGCCGATAAGGCTCCTCTTTTCTTCGCCATCTCCAGAGCCACCCTGGAGAGTTCCCTGTAGACGCCCGCTGCTTGCGGCATGTCTTTCATCGCGGCCATGTGGGCGGCCGTCGTGCCGGAGTCTCCCCGCACCACCGGACCGGTGAGAGAGGCCAGAGGTCCCTTTGCCTCGATATTGCCCAGGGTGGTTCTGATGATCGGGTAGAAGGGGTCAAGATCGATGCCAATGTTATTCATGATCTGCTCGCCCTCGTAGAGAAGAGCGCACAGGAGGTTGCAGACGAGGACTGCCGAAAGGTGGTAGAGCACCTTGTTGCTGCTTTCGATGCGAACAACCTCTGATCCGAGGTGCGAGGCGATCTTTTCAAGGTTCGCCACCGCCACCTCATCGCCTTCTATGAAGATGAAGGTGGAGGGGATGGCAGCAATGCCGCTTTCGACATCGGGAAACGTCTGGAGCGGGTGGAGGGAGCCCAGGTTCGCGCCCCGGTCATCGAGAGGCTTGAGCTCTGCGGCGGTATGGGCGCCGCTCGTGTGAAAAAACACCTTCCCTTTAAGATCCTGGAAATGCGTTGCGATTTCACGGGCCACGGCTGGGATCTCCCGATCTTGAACTGTAACCCCTACGACATCGGATCTCTCTACAACGTCTCGTACGGCCAGTGTATATCTCGTGCCTTCCCCCACATACCTCATGGCCGTGTCAAGCGACTCTTGCCGGCGGGAGGCGATGGCCGTCACCGCAAAACCTTTCGCCTTCAAGACCGAAGCGATGGCGATCCCCACCTTTCCCGCCCCTACAATTCCAATCTTCATTGCCCTATAATCTCTCTGGTAAGATATCTTTTCTGCGATCTACCCGTGCCACGTGGATCGGCTGTCTTCCTCATGACGAATCCGCCGGCACCCGCCGTTCCGGTAGTTCAGTTGGCCCTTCGAATCACTGCGTCCTTCATGCCGGCGAAAAAGATGGTCCCGATCAAAATCGGTTATCCCGTACACGACGGTCATATCCTAACGGCCATACCGCCAGACCCCACGTCCGTGGGTCTTGATCTTGCCGTAGCCCTCGATGCCCCCGTCGAGGGAGAATTCAAATGGTTCTGATGTATTGAGGTTCCTGATCTTGATACTGTTTATCGTGAAGGTCTGCCCCTTATAAACCGCCCTTCCCCCGGTAACCTCCCCGTATTCGACCTGAAAAGGCAGGAACCGTCCGCCAGCCTTCTCCTTCTTGATGGCCACATCGAAATCGGAGACCAAACCATACTTGATGTATACGCCCCGTCCTGGTTTCACATCCAGGCGAACCTTCTTTACGGTCCCTTGCACATCGCCGGAGAGGCTCACGTCCGTGAGCTCCAGGGTAGCAAGGATGCCGTTCCTTGAAACGGTCGAGTGCCCGGCCTCGATTCGTCCGCCGATAGCCCTGCCCATAAGAAAAATGGTGATCGATGGGAGGCGCCACCAGGCCGCCACGCCTGCGAGGAAGATGATTACCAGAACCACGGAGAGCAGGGCAATAAGTCGCTTCATCAGGGGGTCCTCGCCAGGGCAAACACCTCGACCCGAGCAGCCTTGGCCCGCACGAGCACCTTGGAGGCCTCCGATACTGTTGCGCCCGTGGTAAAAAGATCATCCACGAGGAGAATGCGGCAGTCCTCTATGACCTCCGGATCCCTCACCGCAAAGACCCCGATGAGGTTTCTCATCCTCGCCTCCCGGCCAAGGGTGTACTGGTCTTTCGTTTCTCTCGTCTTTACAAGGGATTGGCAGTCTATGGGCTTGTGGGTCATGCGGGCTATCTCCTCGCTCAGGACATAGGTTTGGTTGAAACCCCGCTCCCGGAGTCGACTCTCGGTCACGGGGAGAGGGACGATGAGATCGAACCTCTCGGAGAGCCTCTCTACCTTTTCCCGCAACAGGCCCATTAAGAATCTGCCCACATCCTTTCTCTGACGGAACTTGAATGCCAAAAGTGCGTCTCGGAGACGGTCAGAGAAGAAAAAGCCGAAGTGCCCTGCGGAAAAATAGCGTTTTTGCGACGTGCAGACCCCGCACTCCAAAGGAATCCCCGTCGAACGCCCACAGAGGGGGCAGCTTTTTGTCTCATCGATAGGCATGAAAGTCTCCCGACAATCCCCGCAGATCGTTGAACCGGGTGCATTGCATCCACCGCAGTTCAGGGGATAGATGAGGTTCAGTGCCGCCGTGAGATAATCAAGCGCCGTACTTATCAAGTTTGAGCGAAGAGGCCAAAGCCAGAGCCATCAGCTCTTTGCTGTAGATAGTCCCAACGCTACCCCTCAGGCAGTTCTTCTCATGAAAGGCGAGTCCGTCTCGTCCTGCGGTAAAGGCGTTGGTCACCAGAAGGAGGGGAACGGGATGCCAACTGTGGCCTTTGAGGGGGCAGGGTGTTGAGTGATCTCCCGTCACAACAAGGACATCGGGCCGAAGGGCGGCAATCTCCGGGATGATTCGATCGACCGCTTCGATGGCGTCCACCTTTGCCGGAAAATTTCCATCCTCCCCCGCTGTATCGGTTTCCTTGATGTGGACAAAGAAGAATTGAAAGGCATTGAAATTGTTCTTCAATATGGCAACGGCATCGCCGTAATCCTGAGGTTCATGCTGTACCGTCATGCCCAAAACCTTGGCAATGCCCCGGTACATGGGATAGGTCGCAATGGCGAGGGCGTCCATGGCATACCGTTCCGAGAACTGCGGGATGTCGGGTCTGAGTGAAAAGCCTCTCAGGAGAATCCCATTGGCCACAGGCTCATCCTTCAATACCTCACCCACCTTCCGAATAAAGGCGTTTACCACAGACGCAGCCTTTTCCGCTTGTGCGGTCTTTGCCTTTGCCGGTGCCGGCGGCCTGCCGTCTTTGTGGGGGTCTGCATCGTCCAGTTCGTCACTCAACCCTTGACCCCTGAAGATGACCGCAAAACGGTGCGATTTCCCTGGTGCCAGAACTACCTTGTATCCCTCGACCTCGGGCACGGCCGAGGCGATCTGTGCTATCAATCTCTCCGTCTCAGATGTGGCAATCCGCCCCGCCCGTCTGTCGACCACGACTCCGTCGCGGACGGTACAAAAATTACCTCGGGCAGCCAGATCATTTGCCTGGAGGTCCATATTCAGCCCCAGCACTTCAAGGATCCCACGACCGATAGAGTACTGGACCGGGTCGTAGCCAAAAAGGCTCAGATGCCCTGGACCGCTGCCCGGCGTCACCCCGATGTCCACGGGGATGATTCTTCCCAGGGCACCCTTCTCCATGGCAAGAAGATCCAGATTCGGCTTCTTCGCCGCCTCGAGAGGGGTCATGAAGTTGTAACTCGGATTGGGGATGTCTCCCACACCATCGAGAACCAGAAATACGATTCTGCTATCCGTGGACAATATCAGATCATTGAGCATCTGGAGCCCCCCAGTCTTGTTCGTACACCTGTCGTATGTCTACGGTGTCTTTTTGAAACAGACCTTCCTGCCTCACATTTATGGTATTCCAGCTAAAGCAGCTCTCGCAGAAATCCGACCATTCCTCGCGAACGGCCTGACATTTCTCACAGAGAAACGGGATATAGACCTGCTCAATGGGGAAGGCCTTTCGAAACTCCTCAACCGCCTTTTCAAATTCTCCCCGATGGATATAGGCCTCAGCCATGGCCCGGTGAAGCCCCCGGAAGGTCTCTTCATCGGCAAAAAGGGTGTTGAGCATATCGATGGCGTCATCAATCATCTCCAGGCGAAGACAGAGACGGGCATAAAGGAACATGATAAGAGGGTTTCTGGGCGAGAGATCGAGAATACGCCGATAGATCTTTAGGATAACCCCCGGCTCGCGGCGACTGATATAGAGATCCTCCATCTTGAGAAGAAAGACGATATGTCCGGTCTTTGCGTAACCCCGACCATATACCCGTCCCGCATCGTTCAGTTTTCCCATCCGTTCGTAGACCTGACCCGTCAGGATATACCCGGGGATAAACCGCTTCTGCTCGCCGATTATCTCCTTCAACTCCTTCAAAATCGCGTCATAGTGACGGGTATCGCCTTTTTCGACCTGCTCCTTTGCCTTCTCATACCGGATTCCTATGAATCTTCTATTTTCATCATCCGTCTTGAGTTGTTTCTTCAGCCTCTTCTCTATATCGAGCGCGTCATCCCACCTCTTGTCGCCTATATAGAGATCCCTTAACATCCCCATGGCCTCATAGTTAGACTCATTGAGCTTGAGGGTATCTTTCAGATCCTGTTCCAGTTTCACCGTATCCTTATTGGCCACATGAATCCTAACCCTTTTGAACGAGATAGACTCCCGCTTACCCAGGTTCTTCTCAGCGAGATCCAGGATCTGATCGGCTTTGTCGTATTCCTTGACCGCAATGTACATATCAGCGACGGGCAAGTATGCCTCTTCCATATCAGGAGCCGATCTCAGGAGACGGTTGTACAGCTCCAAAGCCTTCTCGCCTTCTCCACGAAGATAGTGGAGTCTTGCCCTCTCACAGATCTCCCTCAACTCCCCCCTCTTCTTCTCTCTTCTCCCCTCCTTCCATCGATCCATAAACCTCTTTATGTCAGAGAGAAAACTGACGACGAGAGATACAATCAGGCCGAAAACAAAGGAGGCCGTTACGAAATTGGCAAGGCTCATCTCGTAGAAGTACTTCCTCCCCGTGTCCACGTAGAATCGGACGGTCTCGGGGTTGAGCCAAGAGATATAGAGGTGGAGCAGAAGAAAAACCAGAAACAAGAGAAAGATGAACTTATGCTTCATCCTTAAATCCTTTTTTCCTCCATCATCCTTTTACAGGTTATACAGTACCGCGCCACCGGATTCGCTTCGAGCCTCTTTTCCGTGATCTCCTCCTCGCATTCCTCGCAGATGCCGTAGCTATCACCGGCTATCTTGTCAAGGGAGGAATCGATCTCCTTCAGCAGATTCAAATCATTGTCACTGATGCTCATGAGGATGTCCGCGTTGTAGGCATTGCTCGCCGCATCAGCCATGTCTTGAATGCCGTCTGTCCCAAGTGTATATGAGTCTTCTTTCAGCTTCTTCGACTTGTCGAGGATCGCCTCTCTCATTTTTAGCAGCTTTTTCTTGAAAAATTCCAGCTTTTCCTTGTCCATTATCCACCTCTAAATCTTATTTTCGCCCTCTGGGTTGTATCGCTTGGCCTCTATCCACAGGCTCTCCAGATCATACAGCTCCCGGAGAGGCTCAAGAAACACATGGGCTATCACATCTCCGTAGTCAATGATAACCCATCGGCCTTCGTCCATGCCTTCGACGGAAACCGGTCGGACTCCCCTGTTTTTCATCTCCAGCTCCACGGTCTCGGCGATGGTTCTTACCTGCCGTTCACTGGCGCCGTCGGCGATGACGAAAAAATCGGCAATATCCGTGAGGCCGGCAAGATCGAGCACCGTCACCTTGCTCGCCTTCTTCTCCTCAGCCAACTGTCCTATCAAAAACGCCCTTTCTCTTGAATCCACGTACCTTACCCTTTGTACAATCCCTTTTCTTTTATGAATCGCTCAACAGAATCAGGGACAAGATATCTGATGGACCTCCCCTGCCTGACCAGAGAACGAATGTTCGTAGATGAAATATCGAGTTGCGTGATCTCGAAAAGGTGCAATCTCTTGCCCCATACGTGTTCGTAGGTCGAGCTGTCGATCCGTTTCACCTCCGGCTGAACGCCCTTCGGCAAGATCTTCATCAGATCGGCCGTTCTATGGTTCGGTCGTACCATGACAGCAAAATTGGTGTATCGAAACAGCTCCGTCCAATCCTTCCACAGATCAATCTCAGAAAAGGCGTCGACGCCCACGAGGAAGTAGAGATCATCAAAACGTCTGGCGTAGGCCCTGACAGTGTCTATAGAATAGGAAATGCCCCCCCTCTTGATCTCCATATCGGAGGCGCGGAAATAAGGGTTACCTCGAATGGACATACGGATCATACGAAGCCGCTCGTCCGCGGGGATGGTTGCGGCCCCGCGTTTAAGGGGCTGCACTGCCGTCGGCACAAAAAACACTGTCTCCAGGCCCAAATGACCCCTCACTTCCTCTGCAATCCTCAGATGGCCCAGATGGATTGGGTCGAAGGATCCACCGAACAAGCCTACCTTGTTCACCCGCGGACCTGCCCTTCCCCAAAGGCTATAAACTTTGTCACGGTTAACTCCTCAAGGCCCATGGGTCCGAAGGCGTGCAGCTTCGTCGTGCTGATTCCCATTTCAGCGCCAAGGCCAAGCTGAAATCCATCATTCAGACGGGTTGACGCATTCACCAGAACCAGGGAAGAGTTGACCTCTCGCACAAAGCGCCAAGCGTTGCTGTAATCCTGAGTGATTATGGCATCGGTATGTTCCGAACCGTAGGTGGAAATATGTTGGACTGCCTGGTCAAGACCGTCCACAATGCGGATATTGAGGGTAAAATCAAGGTATTCCTCATACCAATCCTCTTCGGTGGCCTCTTCGACGTCCGCCACCAGTTCTGCCACCTTGGTACAGCCCTTTATGTATACGCCTTGATCTCTGAGGAGATCTATCATGCCAGGCAGGAATCGCGGGGCAATGGCCCGATGGACAAGCATGGTCTCCAGGGCGTTGCACGTCGCAGGCTTCTGGACCTTCGCATTAAGACAGACCTTTTGGGCAAGATCAATGTCGGCATGCTCATCCACGAAGATGGAGCAAACGCCTTTATAATGCTTGAGAACAGGGACGCGCGAGTGCTCTGCCACACTTCGAATGAGGGCCTCTCCCCCTCTGGGGATAACGAGATCCACCTGGTCGGTCAGTTTCAGAAGCTCATAGAGATAGTCGCGATCAGGGGTCTCCACCAATTGTACGCAGTCCGTAGAAAGGCCTACCTCCTGAATAGCCTCCACAATAAGGTTGAACAAGGCCCTATTGGAGTAATGGGCCTCACTGCCTCCCTTGAGGATGACGGCATTGCCGCTCTTGAAACAGAGGGAAAAGGCGTCCACCGTGACATTTGGCCTCGATTCATAGATGATGCAGATGACGCCGATCGGTATGCGCATGCGGCCCACCAGAAGACCATTGGGCCTCTTCCACAGCTTCCCGATGTCACCCACCGGATCAGGGAGGGCCACAACATCCCTGAGGCTCGCCTCCATCTCGCCAAGGATCTTGCTGGTCATACGAAGGCGCTCCACGAGACTGGCCGCCATGCCGTCCCGCTCAGCCTTCTCGACGTCTCTGCGATTCTCTCCCATCAGAAAATCGCGGCGGTGCGCAATCAACCCCTCCAGCACCAGCAGCACCTCGTTCTTTTCCTTGGTGCTCACGCGGGCAAGAGCCTTGGACGCCTCTTTGGCCTTACGGGCAATCTCTTCGGGTGTCACAGCAGCACCATATTATCTCTGTGGATTACCTCTTCTGTATATTTATAGCCGAGCTTATTTTCTATCTCAATACTTTTTGCCCCCATGATCTTGCTTATATCTGCCGAGGAATAGTTGACGATTCCTCGCGCGATAATCCTGTCCTCTTTTGTGCTGATCTCTACACATTCTCCCTGAGCAAAGTCTCCTTCAACATCAAAAATGCCCGAGGGCAGAAGGCTCTTGCCCTTGGACAACAAGGCCCTTGCGGCCCCTTCGTCCACGTGTATCCTGCCTCTTGGCTTATAGGCAAAGGCTATCCAGCATTTCTTTCTCGGTAGTCGCCTTCTCGGCAGAAAGAGTGTCCCGATCTCCTCCCCCCTCAAAACCCTGAGGACCACGTCCGGTTCGTCTCCTTTGACCACACGGGTAAAGATACCGTACTGGCCGGCCTTCTTGGCGGCTTCGATCTTGCTCAGCATCCCGCCGACGCTCTTCTCGCTTCTGGTCCCTCCCGCCAGTCTCTCGATCTCCTCGTCGATCTTCTTCACCGTCGACAACATGCGGGCAGAGGGGTATCTCTTCGGGTCCTTGTCGTAAAGACCGTCCACATCGGAAAGGAGAAACAGGTGGTCAGCCCCGGTTATCTGGGCTATCAGGGCCGACAAGTTATCGTTATCGCCGAACATAATCTCCTTGAATGACAGGGTATCGTTTTCATTAATGATGGGGACGACCCCCATGGCCAGCAAGGAGTCGATCGTATTCATGAGGTTGAGGCACCGTCTTCTTGACTTTGTATCCTCGTGGGTAAGGAGGATCTGGCTAACGTTGAGCGAAGCCTTGTCGAAGGCCTCCATATACATCTTCATGAGGAGAATCTGTCCGATAGAGGCAAGGGCCTGCTTTTTTGCCATCTCTGCAGGCTTCTTTCTCAGGCCCATTTCCTCCATACCGCTTGCTACAGCTCCACTCGACACAACGATGACGTCGATCGATAGGTCTCGAATAGCCTTCACCTGGCGAGCAAAACCTTCTGCTATGGAAGGGCTGATGCGATTATTTTCATCGAGCAGAACCGACGTGCCGATTTTCAATACGATTCTCTTGGCTTCAAGCATCTGCTTATTGGGGCTCACGTCGCCCCCTCCATACGTCTAAGGTACAAATGGGAAAATCGCGAAATGGTGGATTAGGCAAGCCCTAAAGCCTTTTTTCGCCATTTCACGGCTCTGAAAGAACCATGCCGCTATTTTGCCATTTCGCCGCATCTGTGGGGAAGTAGTTCCCGCAGTTCCACGAGTCCTTCGCCGGTCAGGGCGCTCACTTGTACGACCGTTTCGCCCTTTCTCCGAAAATAGGCCTCGGCATTATTCACCTTTTGCCGATCCACAAGATCCGTCTTATTGAGAACGATTATTCGATCCTTCCTCAGTATCTCTTCCTTATACGCCGCAAGTTCCCGATATAGGGTCTCATAGTCTGCAGGCGCGGACGGGGATGATACGTCGATGACCCACAGCAATGTTCGGGTCCGTTCAACGTGTCTCATGAATTTCAGTCCGAGGCCTTTGCCGGAAGAGGCGCCCTCGATGATCCCGGGGATGTCCGCAATGACGACCGTCTGGTCCTCGTCATTGAATACGCCCAGAGAGGGCGTAAGGGTAGTGAAGGGGTAGTCTCCTACCTCAGGACGTGCTGCCGTCAGCTTTGATAAAAGGGTCGACTTGCCGGCATTGGGAAGGCCCGTGATGCCTACGTCAGCCATGAGTTTCAATTCGAGAAAGAGTCGTCTCTCCTTTCCCTCCCCCCCCTCGGTGTACTCGTACGGCACCTTGTGGGTGGGGCTGACAAAGTGAGAATTGCCCTTCCCGCCTCCTCCTGCGAAGGCAACGATGGCGCACTGCTGATCCTCCACGATATCGGCCAGCAATTCCCCACAATCGGCATCATAGACCAATGTACCGACGGGAACCTTGATGAGCAGATCCGATCCGCTCCTGCCCGTCTTGTTGCCTCCCCCGCCGTTTCGTCCGTTTTCTGCTTTGTAGATGCGCTTGTACTTGAAATCTAAGAGACTGACGAGGCTCTTGTTTCCGACGATGATGACGTCTCCTCCCTTTCCTCCATCGCCTCCGTCAGGTCCGCCCTTGGGTATGAACTTTTCCCGCCTGAAGCTTACACATCCCCTGCCGCCGTTGCCGGCCTTAACGAAGAGTGTTGCTTCATCGACAAATTTCATTCAATCGGCTTAATGTTGACCCTCTTCTTGTCCCCCTTGGTCTCGTACTGTACGTGACCTTCCACAAGGGCAAAGAGCGTGTTGTCACGTCCCAGGCCAACATTTGTTCCCGGAGCAATCTTGGTCCCGTGCTGCCGCACGATAATAGCCCCGGCTTTGGCGAGCTGGCCGCCAAATATTTTAACACCGAGCCGCTGCCCGGCGCTGTCTCTTCCGTTCCGTGAGCTTCCTCCGGCCTTCTTGTGTGCCATCCTATCCCTCCACCTGTATCTTTTCTATCATCAGTGCGGTGTACGGCTGCCGGTGGCCTCTTTTCTTTTTTGAGTCTTTTCTTCGTCTGTACTTGAAGATGGTCACTTTTCTGGCCTTTGCCTGGGCCAGCACCTTACCCGTAACCGAGGCGCCGGAAATATAGGGCGCTCCTACCACTGTCTGCTCGCCGTTATTGAAAGCCAGCACGGCACCGATGGTCACTTGATCGCCGGTCTCGCCCGCAAGTTTCTCCAGTCGCACCGTCTGTCCCTCATGGACCGTATACTGTTTTCCACCGCTTTCAATAATGGCATACATATTAATTCTCCTCATTAACTGTTCGAATTTAGAAGACATTATGATAGTCGAACAGGACTGAAAAGTCAATAAAAGATTAGGCTCTTGGATTATCGGACCGGACAAGCCCCCTGGAGAGGGGCTGCCGGTTCCAGACCCAAAACCAAAATGGCCCGTCTCTGTCCCTTTAGTCTACCTTCTTGAAGGCCATTTTCTTGGCGCCACAAACCGGACAGGTATCGGGGGCCTCGTTCTCGACCGTCATACCGCAGACCTGGCAGACATAGTACTCGACTTCCTGTTCCTTCCCCAGGCTGTCAAGGGCCTTTTGATACAGGCCCGCGTGCACCTTCTCGACCTCATTGGCATAGGTAAAGCTGCGCAGGGCGCCTTTGTTGTCTTCAGCCTTGGCATCCTCAATCATCTGTGGATACATCTCCGTGAACTCATGAGACTCACCACCGATGGCTTCCTGGAGGTTCTCTTTCGTGCTCTTGATCCCGTTCAGCTCCCTCAAGTGGGCGTGGGCGTGAACGGTCTCAGCCTCAGCCGCCGCTCTGAACAGCTTCGCCACCTGTTTGAAGCCTTCCTGTTCTGCCTTCTTTGCGAAGGCGAGATATTTCCTGTTTGCCTGGGATTCGCCGGCAAATGCCTCTTTCAATCCTTCTTCTGCCTTACCCATAATAGTAGTCTCCTTATAAAAATGTTATGAGCGTTCTAAGCTTGCATGATAGGACCTCACCTGACGGGCAAAGGCCCTTCCAAATTCATAGCACTTTTCCTCGTCCTCCTCCGAGGGCCGGAACTGCACCTGAAGCCCGTTTTCCAACGTTTCAAGACCAATCCGCTTAAACTCTTCTTGAATCTCCTTTACCGCACCGCCACTCCAGCCAAAACTGCCGAAGGCGCCCACGATCCGATTCTTGGGCCGAAGTCCCCTCAGATATGCCAGAAACTGGGCGACCGTAGGAAAGAGGATATTGTTCATGGTTGGGGAACCAACCAGTGTCCCTCTGGATCGCCAAAATTCCTTCACAGCGACGCTCATGGGGGTAGCCCGAAGCTTCATGATTCTGCACTCGAGCCCTTCGTCCGTAATGCCTTTCGCTATGGGCTGGGCCATCCGTTCCGTGGAGTGCCACATCGTATCATAGACGATAGAAACCGACTCGACGGCCTTTCCCTCGGCCATCTCCAGGTACCTGGTCAAGATCATGCCGGGGTTTGTCCTCCAGATGATCCCATGGTCCGGGGCTATGACATCAATCTCCAGGCCGGCCTTCTGGATCTCTGCGATCTTCCCCTTCACCAGCGACCCGAAAGGCATCAGTATATTGGCATAGTAGTCGAGGACCGCATCCTCCAGTTCCGCCAGGGACTGGCAAGCCACAAACTCGTCATCAAAACGCGCCGACGAGGCAATGTGCTGACCGAAGGCATCCTGACTGAGGAGCACCTTGTCTTCCTTTATATAGGTAACCATCGAGTCCGGCCAGTGGAGCATGGGTGTCTCGAGAAAAAGAAGCGTCTTTTTTCCGATAGACAAGGTCTCACCGCTCTTGACCGTCTTGATGGTCCGCTTCGAGAGATCGAAGAATCTCTCCAACCCCTTCCTTGCCCGCTCCGTCATATAAACGGTTGCCTGGGGCATGAGGTCCATAAACAGATCGAAGGCCGAGGCGTGATCGTTCTCTATATGATTTATGACCACGTGCTTGATTTGGGATAGGTCAGTAAGGTTCTTGATGTTCTTGAGGCTAACGTCCGCGAAATCGCACTTTACCGTATCAACTATCTCATCCTGGACGAGCAGCCGACCCTGGTTGATACGGTAAAGTGCGATTTCG
>DCUF01000022.1 GCA_002328485.1 Deltaproteobacteria bacterium UBA2221 | reverse complement strand
TAGTATTTGTAAGCCATGTGTACCCCCGTTCCCTATTTGAATTGCGCTACGAACGCATCCCATTTGCCCTGAGCTTGAAGGATAAACTGGGCAAGTTCCCTTACCACGCCTTTGCCGCCGCCAACCAGTGTCACAAGGTCCGCTACGTCCCTTGCTTCCTGCGACGCGTCCGCGGGAGCCACGGAGAATCCGGCCTTTTTCATCATTCCCAGGTCAATCATCTCATCGCCCACATAACACAAATCTTCATCCTTAAGACCGGTTTTCTTCTGAAACTCCTCCACAAGAGCGATCTTGGCCGAAGATCCCCACAGATTCTCCGTCGGGAGTCCATAGATCTTGCCCATCGCCTCATCGGCCCGGGAGATCTTGCTCGTGAGGAATGACACATCGATGCCTTCGTCCCTCAATGCCTTGATCCCCTGCTTATCAGTAAGGGAGAAAGCCTCTGATTTCATACCCTCTTGCGTGTAGTAGAGGGTGTTGTCCGTCATTATCCCGTGGATGTCAAGGATAACAAACTTTACCTTTTTTGCCCTTTCGACTGCATCAGCCTTACTCATTGCGCACCCCCTATTTGTATCCCATCTTGGTGACCTTATCCACCCAGGTATCCCAATTTCCCCTGGCCCTCAACACAAACTCGCAAAGCTCTCTCATAGCGCCTCTGCCGCCTGGGGCATTGGTGATGTAGCATGCGATTTCCTTAACTTCAGGGAGGGCATCAGCCACTGCAACCGGGAACCCCATCTTCTTCATTGCCGGGATATCAGAAAGATCCGAGCAGAGCATGCCCACCTCTTCATCAGCGATTCCATACTCTTTTTTCAGTTCTTCAATTTTTTCCGTCTTGTTCGTGACGGCGTGGTAGAACTTGTCGAGCTTCAACTCCTTGGCCCTGAAGAGCCCCTCGCCGTCCACCGAGGTGGTGTCCAGAAAAGCGATCTTTATATCGTTCGCCACAAAAGAGAGATCGCCAAAGCCGTCCATGTGCCAGAAACCGTAGCGTCGGTTTCCTTCCTGATCGCAAAAGATGGTATTTGTCGTCAAGACGCCGTGAATGTCATGACAGAACAATTTCAACTTTCGTGACTTTTCTTTCGCCTTCTCCACATCCTTTTCGAATGCCATCCCTGCCTCCTTATAATCAAATAGAGGCGATCAACGGTGCCGCTGATCGCCTCTGCTCTGTCGTTTCTTAGTCTATGCCGTACTCCTTCCACCTGGCCTGAACCTGGTCCGCCATCGGTTGGTTGAGCATGATCTCCGTCGGCTTATCTTTCCATTCGTACGGTATGGTGGCGTCGAGGATAATTCGTGAGGTTATCAACTTCTCCTCATCAGCAGCTAGCGCCGGGTCGAGAGGCGTTGATCTACCCCTATTGAGAATCTGGGTACCTCTGAGAGGATTGAACCGGGTGCCAAGCGCCCACCATACCCTCGGAAGGTCATCAGCATCAATGTCGTCGTCGACAATAATTATCATCTTGGTGCCGTAAGTGCCGGTGTTGCTGGCCACGACCGCCGCAGCAACCTGGTCAGCATGGCCCGGGTACATCTGCTGGACTGAAATAACCACGATGAAACGCCCGGAGCCTTCCGGCAGGGTATAGACAGACTTAATGCCGGGTATCTTCATGTTTTCGAGATCGACCCACAGGGAGGCATTCCGAGTAAAGGCATAGAGCATGTGCTGATCGCCTACCGGCCTACCCACACTGGTTTCCCACAGGATCGGGTTATTTCTGTAGTATACCTGCTTGACCTCGAGCGCCGGCTTTGGAATCTGTTTGATCAGCTCCTCCGTGTAGTAGCCGGTGTATTCGCCGAAAGGGCCCTCGTTTCTGAGGTTGTTCGGGTCTATCTCGCCTTCCAGCACGATTTCTGCCTGAGCAGGAATAGGAAGTCCAAAAAGTTTTGACTTTACGATGTTAACCGATTCACCGCGCAGACTGCCGACCACGTCGTATCCGCTTTTTGCGCCGGAAACCGTGGCAGCACCGGCAAAGATGTGGAGAGGATCGCCGCCGATAATGGCGCAGGCAGGCATCTTCTTGCCCTGTTTGCCCCATTTCTTCATGATCCTGTCTGCCGTCTTGCCTTTCAGGATCTGGACGCCGACCGTTTTGTCATCGAGTATGCCCATGCGGTAGGTACCGAGGTTCACGTTACCTGTCTCCGGGTCCTGAATGACCATAAAAACGGCGGTACCAAAGTAACGTCCGCCATCCAGTTCGTAGAACTGTGGGGATGGGAAGGCAAAGGTGTCCACCTTGTCGCCCGTCACGACGTTCTCGAAGATGGGGCCGTCTTTCTGTTCCGTTGCGGGGATTACGCCTTTTACCGCAAGCTTGACCCACTCTCTGGTCAGTTCGACCATGGACATGTTGGGGTCTTTCCCGAGGATCATGGCAAGTCTCTTCGTGGTGCCGAAGGCGCCGGTGAGAACCGGGCTGGAATAGCCCTTCACCTTTTCAAATAGCAGTGCGGGGCCAGACTTCTCCTCGACAACCTTTGCTATGTGGGAGATCTCAAGGTTCCAGTCAACTTCGGCTTTGACTCTCTTCAGTTCCCCTTCCTTTTCGCACAACGCCACAAAATCCCTTAAATCCATTTGTGCCTCCTTTTTACGAGAGATTTAATGAGCAGCCGGAGTTGATTCCCTCTGGCAGGAACCTTGGCTTTATTCTGCTTTGAGGGATAGCCTGCCGCTTCCCGAATTTCCTACATTTTGTCGACAACAATTCTACGATATCTCCTTGACATGTCAATTCATTTCTTCTTATACTACATCAGTATTACTTATGATATCCTACTCGTTAAACTCACTTTTGGTCTTCTACCATGTCGTAAGAACACGTAGTTTTTCCCGAGCCGCCGAAGTACTTTTTATGACACAGCCAGGTGTTTCCAACCACATGGCCCAGCTTGAGGCTCAGATCGGACTCAATTTGCTCACCAGGGAAAAGGGCAGGTTTGAGCTCACGAAAGAGGGAAAAACCATATATAAGTACGCCGAGCGGATGGAGCGTGTTGTACGTGAGCTGCAAGGTACGATATCCGGTTTCCAGAAAGTCACTCGCCCTCTCTTGAGAATAGGAACGACAACGACCTATTCGCAACTGATCATGCCCCAGATCCTCAGCTCCTTTCAAAGCGAGAATCCCAATATTCAGATACGACTCGATTCAGGCAGTTCCGATGATATGGAAAAGAGCCTCCACTCACTAAAGAACGACATCGTTATTGTGGCCAACACGAAGATGTCGCGAAATCTGCAGGCGATCCCCTTTGCACGGGAGGAACTCGTCGTGATCACCTCCAAGAGACACCCGCTGGCCCAGAAAGCTGCAGTAACCCTTGCGGAGATGTCCAAATATCCGCTTATAATCAGGGAGGCGGGGTCAGCCACAAGGGCGGTAGTCCTCGAGGCCTTAAGGGCCGTTAACATCAACCCATCGGTGCTTATCGAGGTGAAGAGCACGGACTTTATCAAGGAATGGGTTGCTGAAGGAAAAGGCATTTCAGTGCTCATAAGAAGGGTGGTGTCCCCTGAGGAGGAGGGTGTGTTAAGTGTCATTTCCCTGAAACCAGAGTTGTTCCTTGAGAATCACGTTCTATTCCTGAAATCCAGAAGACACAATGGCACCATTGAACGTTTCTGCGCCTTTATCCGTGACCTGAAGAGATAATTGGAACTACTCAGTGCCCCAAAGGGGGCACCTTTTCAAGAATTTTGCCAAGAATATCTTGGCACAGTCTTGAAATAGCTGCGATGTCTTCGTCCGAAAGGTTATCCCAATGAATACCGGCAGCGACAACCGTATTCCTTTTCAACTGTCGGGACAGCTCCTCCGCCATCATCTTTGCCGCGCCATCCTCTTTATGCCCCACAAAGGTGAATACGGAACTCGTCGCCGAAGACTTTTTCGGATCCCTCAGGCTTGGGCGTACCTGCGCCATTCCAACGGCACCGATGTGTGGCCTCGTGCCGCCCCAGACCGCCACGAGACAATCGTCCCCCATCTCCAGCACTTCTGCCGATATCTCAAATTTTCCGTTGCTTGCCGACACGTTCCAGTAGGCCATTGAGCACCACCATCTTTCGTTGATATTCTTCTTTCCTGCGTATCATACGGTCCAGAATTGCAACCCCACGGCGAGCAAACTCAGGATCGCACAGGTGTGTATCCATCTCCTCGATCGGGATTCGTGCATCCAACAGCCCTTTCAGCTTCTGTGTGAAGATGCGGTCGACATCAGGAGCATGGAGGTCCTTTCCCGGCTTGTCCGCCTCGGACCAGCCCCTCGTGGGGATCAAAACGTACCCTGGTCCCTTTGTCTTATTGAGCTTCCGGGCAATCGTAGCTGCAAAAAGCTCCATTTCCTGCGCTTCCATGCGGACACAGAAGCGGGTATCATGGTGATGAATCCTCCTGCCCTTTAATGAATCAGGCATGGGGTAGTG
>DCUF01000001.1 GCA_002328485.1 Deltaproteobacteria bacterium UBA2221 | reverse complement strand
TCGTAGGCGATGAGGCTCGGGTCGTTCTTGCGCCGGACGTATTCGTCGGCCATACCGCTGTTCAGGGGACCGGGGCGATAGAGGGCTACGAGGGCGGTCAACTCCTCGAGCTGGCCGGGCTGGAGCTTCCTGATGAGGTTCATCATGCCGCTGCTTTCAAGTTGGAAGATCCCGGAGGTTTTTCCTGTGGTGAGGAATTCGAAGACCCTGGGGTCATCGACGGCGATGCCGTTGATGTCGAGCTCGATTCCTTGGGCCCTCAATGTCTTGATGGCTTTGTCCATGATGGTCAGGGTTTTCAAGCCCAAAAGGTCGAACTTGATGAGGCCGATGTCCTCCACGGATTTCATGGTGAACTGGGTCAGGATTTCCCCCTCTTTCCCGCGGTAGAGGGGTAGGTATTCGAGGAGGGGCTTGTTCGAGATCACCACCCCTGCCGCGTGGGTGGAGGCGTGGCGGGTCAGGCCTTCGAGGGTCATGGCGTAATCGAGGAGTTCCTTGATCTTCGGGTCCTTCTCGTAGGACTCCTTCATCATCTGATCGCTCTTGATCACCTCTTTGATCACCTCGTCGTCGCTGCCTGCTCCGGCAGGGATGAGCTTGGCGATCCTGTCCACGTCGGCGTAGGGCATGGAGAGGACCCTGCCCACGTCGCGCACCACCGCCCGGGATTTCATCTTCCCGAAGGTAATGATCTGGGCCACGTTGTCCTTACCGTACCTCTCGCCTACGTACTGGATGACCCTCTCCCGGCCGTCGTAGCAGAAGTCCACGTCGATATCGGGCATGCTGATCCGCTCGGGGTTGAGGAATCGTTCGAAGAGCAGATCGTACTTGATGGGGTCGATGTTGGTGATGTCCAGGCAGTAGGAGACCAGGCTGCCCGCTGCGGAGCCCCTTCCGGGCCCGACGGGGATATCGTTGGACTTGGCGTAGCGGATAAAATCGGTCACGATGAGGAAATATCCGGCAAAGCCCGTCTGCTTGATGACGGAGAGCTCGTAATCGAGTCTCTCCTGGTACCGCTTGACAAGATCCTGGGAGAAGGTCTTGTAGGAGCGCTGGATGTGGTCCATCTTCCGGGCGTAGCCCTGGCGGCAAAGCTCCTCGAAGTGCTCCTCCGTGGTCTGTCCCTCGGGCACCTTGAAGTTCGGAAAATGATAGTTGCCTTTCTCGAAGTGGACGTTGCACATCTCGGCGATCAGCTTGGTGTTGGTGACCGACTCAGGATAGGCCGAAAAGCTGGTCTCCATCTCTTCGGGCGACTTGAAGTAGAATTCATCGGAGCCGAAGGCCAGTCTGTTCTGATCGTTCATGGTCTTGCCGGTCTGGATGCACAGAAGGAGCTCGTGGGCCCTGGCCTCTTCTTTCTTCAGGTAGTGGCAGTCATTGGTGGCCACGAGGGGGCGGTTGAAATGGCGTGACAGGCGGGCCAAGCCCTCGTTGATGATCTTCTGTTCCTCCAGGCCGTTCTCCTGAATCTCGAAAAAGAGCCGGTCGCCGAAGATCTCGTAGTATTCCGCCGCCATCTTGAGGGCTTCGTCATCCTTCCTCTGGAGCACAAGCCAGGGGATCTCCCCCTTGAGGCAGGCAGTGAGACAGATGATGCCTTTGTTGTATTGGCGCAAGAGCTCGTGGTCGATCCTGGGGACGTAGTAGAACCCTTCGATATTGGCCAGACTGACCAGCTTGATCAAGTTGCCGTAGCCTTCGTTGTCCATGGCAAGGAGGATGACGTGATAGGCGTTGTCTTCCTTGCCTTTCTTGTCGAAACGGCTCCGGGGCGCCACGTAGGCCTCGCACCCGAGGATGGGTTTTACTCCGGAGTTCTTGGCCATGAAGTAGTATTCCATGGCGCCGAACATATTGCCGTGGTCGGTCACGGCGCAGGCATCCATGCCGAAGGTCTTGGCGGTCTTGAGTAGCTGATCGAAGCGGATCATGCCGTCGAGCAGTGACATCTGTGAATGGACGTGGAGGGCGATATAGTCACTCATCTGTTGTATCCTTGATACGGTAAATGCTTTCTCTGTCGGTGGGCCGGCGGCGTGGCCGAAATGTCAACTCTGAGGTGGCTAACATGTCCGGCAGGTTAAAGACAACGACTCAACGTAACCGTCGCCCCTCACTAAGATTAACCGAACTTTGGATACAAATTGAAGAGTTTATTTTTCCGCTTTTTTCCTTGACACCAAAGGCCCTTGTCGGCAATCTATAGGGGATGATCCGGAAATGGCCTGCCGCGCAGGCGCTTTTGTCTACGGGACTGATTATTTTGGCTCTGTCTGTTGGCCCGGCCCATGCCGCCTGGGACTACCTATGGCCCAACGCTGCTCGTGAAAAAAAGGCCCCGTCGACCACCAGCAACACTCCTCTCAACGCTACCAAGGGAAATGGAGAATCCTCTACGGCTGCGTCCAACGCGGGACAGGCTCCCGTCGACGGGAGGCTCCCGTCGACCGTCGAACCCCTGGACCTCCAGAAGACGGAGGTGGCGGAAGAACCGCTCTTTTCCACGGAGATGAATCTGTCTCCGGATATAGGCATACCCCTTGTTTTTAACGATGCTGTCGACCGCCACATCCGCTATTTCAGCGTGACCAGACGTGACGTCTTTAAGAGATGGCTCAAAAGAAAAAGCCTCTACGAGCCCATGATCAAGCAGATCCTTCAAGAACATGGGCTACCCGAGGACCTCGTATACCTGGCCATGATCGAAAGCGGTTTCAATCTTCACGCGTATTCTCCCATGAAAGCGGCCGGGCCCTGGCAGTTCATCCCTGAGACCGGAAGGAGATACGGCCTCACCGTCGACTTTTGGGTTGACGAGCGCAGGGACATCGAGAAGTCAACGGTGGCCGCGGCGCGCTATCTGAACGAGCTTTTCAATCAGTTTGACTGCTGGTACCTTGCCGCCGCCGCTTACAACACCGGTGAGAACCGCATAGACAGGCTGATCAAGAGGCATGAAACCAAGGATTTCTGGCAGCTTCGAGGGTATAATGCCCTGCCCCGCGAGACCCGCGAGTATGTGCCCCAACTGATAGCGGCGGCCATCATTGCAAAAAACCCCGAAAAATATGGATTCACCGACATTGAGCCTGTCACCCCTCTGGAATACGTGGGGGAGGAGGTTCCGGGCGGGGTCCCGCTGACCGCCGTTGCCCGGGCCGCCTCAACCGATCTCCCTTCAGTGATGGCCCTCAACCCTGAGCTGCGAAGGGGGATCACCCCTCCCGGCAAAGAATGCAAGATCAAGTTGCCCGCAGGAACCGACAGCGACACCTTTCAAAACTCCCTGGCTTCCATCCTGGAAAAGGGGAAGACGGTAGTAGGCGTGGTTCGTCATATGATAAAAGGGCGGGACAATGTCTCGAAGATTACCCAGCGGTATGGGGTGAGCACGGATGACCTTGCCCTTGTAAACGGCGGCCAGATGAAATGGAAGAAAGGCGCCCTGGTCTACATCCCTCGATTCGGCGGGGAAGATGGGGAAGAGACGCCGGCCATGGGCAGAACCGCTGGTTGGAAACGGGAACCGGTCGACGACATTGCAGCGGGCTTTACGAGCGGTCGAAAAGCGAAAGCCAAAGGGCTCAAGAAGACAAGAATAGCTCAGAGCAAACAGAAGACCGGGGCTATCCTCACAAGCCATGCAAAGAAAACGCCCCGTAACATGGCAAAGAAACACCGCTCTTCAGAACGAAGACACGTGTTACGCCATCGGTAACGTTTTTATCCCACTGCCTTCTCTCGTGCGATTTTGAGGCTGATCTTTCACTCCGCTTGAGAAAATAGAGCGGATACGAAACTGCGGCACGAGGTTTAGGGGCCTGAGAACGGCAACCTTTCAGGGCTGAAGGCGATCAAGAAACGATGTGGTCAATCGACCCTCCTCTGTCTCCGTAGGGACGTAACGGGCGGACAAGGATACGGAATGGACGAACAAAGGATTGAGGTCAAGCGGCCAATGCTGTTACGGCTTAGCGTGCTGAACAGCGAGGCCTACAAGCAGTTACCGCCGACGGCTTCACGTATGCTCCCCTATTTCATCGCAAAGGTCAGGGTTCCTTTCTGGGATAAAGAATACTACCACACGGAATTCACCTTTTCCTATGCGGAGGCAGCCAAACATGGATGTCGACGGAGAACCTTCAACGGTGTCATCAAAACACTCATAGACCATGGTTTCATCGACCCCGTCAGGAAGCCGGGACGTTGCGGTTTCAGCGGCCTTGGACCGAGCCTGTTCACCCTTTCAAAAAGGTGGGAAGCCTTCGGCACGTCGGCCTTCGAAAGCACAGAGTGGGAATGCTTTGGGGAACGGACAAAATGCATCTTTAAGGGCAAAAACTGCGTATGGCACGATCTGCTGAGAGAAAGGCCCCTTGATTTCCACTTTTGACCGCCTTGTCTTTGACCTCGTCCCGGAGACGGAAGGGATCGCCATTCGTCGGGCCTTGCAATCATCCAACAGTTCCGTGAAAAGTCCCTCTTCGCCACAGGGTATCAGGATGGATCCGGGTCCCGCGGTTTCTTAAACTCTCTGTCCAGGGCTTCCTTGGCAGGTTTCACGTAGATAACTCTCAGTTTGGGTTTTTCGATCTTGCCTGCAGGGCTTCTTGGCACCCTTCCCCAGATGAATTTCTCGGGCCATTTGTACTTGGCAAGCCCGCACCCTTTAAGGAAGTCTATCACTTCCCCATCGCTCAAGACCTCCCCCTGCCTTACCTGAATGACCGCCATGACAATCTCCACCAGGCGGCGGTGGGGGTAACCGAGCACGGCAGCATCCTGAACCTTTGGATGCTTGCGCAGGACGTCCTCGATCTCCGCAGGGAAGATGTTTTCACCACCCCTGATGATAAGGTCTTTGGCCCGATCGGCAAAAAAGAAGAAGCCCTCCTTGTCCCTCCATGCCAGGTCTCCCGTGTGGAGCCAGCCATCGGTAATCGTTTTTGCCGTCATGTCGGGGTTAAAGGCGTATTCCTTCATGAGCCTCGGGCCCTTGAGCAGAAGCTCACCTACCGAATCCGGGGGTAGCTCGTTGCCGTCCCGGTCCACAACCTTGGCTTCCATGAAGGCCGTTGCCTTGCCGATTGACCCCGGTTTCCTCATGATGTCTTCATCGTAGCAGTTGATGGTCCCCCCGCCTCCACCCTCCGTGATCCCGTAGATATTGGCGATAGGCAGGTTGGGGAAGATCTTCTTCGAGTCTTCCAGGAGCGAGTAGGGCACCGGTTGGGCGCCTATTTCAATGTGTCTGAGGGCTGAGAGGTCATAATCGGCCAGAGCGATGCTACCCGATTTGATGGCCGCCAGAAGGTCCGACCACGTGGGGACCGTGTTCCAACCGCCCGTGCAGCCCTCGTCGGCAATCGACCGGAGGTAGTTCGGCGGATCGAACTCCATGGGCATAAGGATCTTGCCCGCAGCCAGAAAACAAGGGAAAGACAAGAAGAGCGTGCCGCTGTGGTAAAAGGGGTGGGGGGCCAGATAGGTGCTGTTGTAGCCATCGTTGTAGGTAAGGGCGTTGCCTGTGGCAATCCAGAAGAGGGTGCCATGGGTATGGCAGACGGGTTTGGGATCGCCCGTTGTACCGGACGTGAACATGAGCTCGGCCATGTCGTCTTCGGCAACATCGACGCAAAAAGGAGAGGGGTCCCCTTTTGCCAAGACCTCTCCATACCCCTTCATGGATGGAGGTGGATCCTCTCCGACGCAGAGATAGTGTCTGCAGTAGTGCATCTCCTTCATGACCGGCTCGATTCGCGGCACAAAGGACTCGCCGACGATGAAGGCCTTGCTTCTTGTAACGTCGCACGCATATTTGATGTCCGCTCCAGCGAAGCGGAAGTTGAGCGGGCTGATGACCGCCCCTATCTTCAACACAGCCATGTAGGTTACGTACCATTCGATGCTGTTAAGGAGTAGCTGCTGGACCACATCCCCCTTGCGGATGCCGCAGTCGTGGGCGAGATAGTGGGCGATCCTGTTTGTCTGGTCCTCGAGCTGACTCCAGGTCAGTGCTCTTCTTGTTTGCTTCGAGGGGTAGCTCTCTATCAGAAACTCACGATCTGGATACTTACTGGCGTTCAGCCTGCAGAAACACGCGAAATTCATAGTCCTCCTTGTCTCTCACCCCCCGGGGGTTAGCGACGTTTCCCGTGGTGTGTTACACTACAACTATAGGTCGCCGGGATACGGCAAAGATTATACAGCGCAGAGGATAAATCTACCATGAACCAATCCATCAGAGAAGGGGAAGTAGAAGCGATCGTCGAGATCCCGAAGGGAAGCAGGAACAAGTACGAAATGAACCACGAAACGGGTGAGATTCGTCTTGACCGGGTCCTCTTCTCTTCTGTTCACTATCCATCAGACTATGGATTCATCCCTGGCACATGCGGCAGCGACGGCGATCCCCTGGATGTTCTTATCGTTGTCGAGGAACCCACTTTTCCGGGATGCCACGTATTCGTGAGGCTTATAGGGGTTCTCCTTATGGAGGATGAAAAGGGCCTCGACGAAAAACTCTTGGCAGTTCCTGTTGCCGATCCTCGGTTCAGTGGCATACTGGACATAAAGGATCTCCAGCCCCACTGGCTCCTGGAAATCGAAAATTTTTTCGTTGTCTACAAGGACCTTGAGAGCGGGAAAGAAACCAGGATCGAGGGCTGGAAGAGCGCGGCCGAGGCTATGGCTCTGCTTGAAAAGTATCGGCAGACAGTCTGACCAAAGACGAGGCGCCGGTATCCCCATGGTGGGCTCAGGTCTGTGTAGAGCAGCGTAGAGGCGCTCGGACAATGGGAGGATTGTACGTCCTGCTTGCCGACTGTGTGGTGCTCATCCATTTTCTGTATGTGCTCTTCGCGGCCGGCGGACTCGTATTCATCCTTGCTGGGGCCGGATGCGGCTGGGCAGCGGTAAGAAATCCCTGGTTTCGCATCACCCATCTTGTGGCCGTAGGCCTGGTTGCCCTGGAAGCTGCTGTGGGAATCATCTGCCCACTCACCAACTGGGAGTACCATCTCCGTCGCTTGAGCGGCGGTTCCGTGGACGAAAACATCTCTTTCGTGGCCCGGCTTGCCCGTCTTCTCATCTTCTATGATCTCCCCGAATGGGTGTTCACTGTTGTGCATATTCTCTTTGGACTTCTGGTGGTCGTTACCTTCATCCTTGTGCCCCCGGTCTTTGGCGCCAAGAAACAGTCCGCCGGGAGGGAGTAGATGAAGGTCTCCTTACCTGACAGGGCGGAAAGACAAGCAAAACCATGGATTTCTTACAGGGGAGTAGGCTGCTCCATCCGTAGAATCACATCCTCTACCGAGCCGATGAACGGTCCAATAGCTTCCATCTTGATGGATGTGAGGGCTGCGGCGAACCGAATGGACTCCTCGGCCGAATGATCTATCCTGCGCGCCAGATAGGATCCGATAACCGTATCGCCTCGGCCCATACGTCCCAGGGTACTTCTGTTCGTAAACCTCGCGAAGGTCATTTTCCCCTCGTTCTTGACTAACGCCCCTTCCGAACAGGTAATGATGATCTCTGCATTGCCCCACTCCTGCAATGCCTCCGCCTGGCCCTGGAGATCATCGATACCGGTGAGAACCTGTGCCTCCATGATGTCGAGCTTGACGAAGTGTACCATGCTGAAGATCTCTTTTTTCTCAGGGACATCCTGCAGGAGAACGGCCCCCGTATCTTTGTCCGCCTGGAGAACAAAGTTCTGCATGTCTACCGACAAGAGAAATCCCCTGTCTTTAAGTGTTCGCATAAGGTCGAGCTGAAACTCACGGGGGCCCATACAGCACATATGGACCAGACATGGTGGGATGTCAGGTATGTCCTCGATGACGAAATCATCTCCGGCCTTCAGAAGGAAGGGTTGTCTTCTGTCCACGTCGGGGGTGGGGAAGAGAACCCGATATTCGACAATCTCACCGGTTTTGACAAAAAGACTGATACCGACAGATCTCAGGGGGTCAAGAAGGTGTTCATGGTGTTCGGGGATCCTCGTCGCCGCTGCGATCCTCCTCCCCACACGAGAGGCGGCTACGGAAGCGAACAGCAAGGGGCTCCCCAGCACCACGAACGACGGCCCCTCAAAAGGAACGATTTCACCGGTGGCCATATGGCCGAAGAAAAGGATATCGTACCCATCTGCCGCCACCTCACCGCCGTGCGCCTCTATCGTTGTCACGAGTAGTCCTCCGCCAACGTCTCAAAATAGGCGCGGCCGTAGGCGCAGACAGGACAACGCTGCGGGGCCTCCTTGCCGTTGTGCAGGTACCCACAGGCCCTGCATTTCCATATGACGACGCCGTCCTTCTCGAACACCTTGCCTTCCTTTATGTTATTGAGCAGTGTCCTGAATCGCTGTTCGTGATAGGCCTCTGCAACGGCGATATCCCGGAACAGGCGGGCGATTTCCGTGAAGCCTTCCTCCTCGGCCTTTCCGGCGAAATCGGGGTACATCTCGGTCTGCTCGTAATGCTCACCGGATACCGCATTCTCCAGGTTGGACACAGTGCTGCCCACGCCCTTAACAGGGTAGGTGCCTGCCGGAAGCTCTACGTCGCTTGTCCCAATAAGGTTCAGCTCCTGTCTGGCATGCTCGTGCTCGTGCTCTGCTGTCTCGAAGAATACCGCGGCAATCTGTTCGTAGCCTTCCTCTCTTGCCTTATAGGCGAAGTAGGTGTAGAGGTTTCTGTTGTTCGATTCCCCCAGGTAGGCCAGAAGCAGGTTCTTTTCGGTCTGGGATCCTTTCAGGTTCATGAACGAAGCTCCTTTTGCAGCGATGTCGATGGCGAGCGGCCCTGAGCCGCGCCTGTTTATGATACCATGCCTGTGAGTTCACAGGAAGCGTGGGGTGGCGTTCCTCAACAATGTGGTAAACTTGTCCAAAGCTTGGCCCTGCCCAGAAGGCCAGACCATGGGGAATAACTCTCGATAAGGGGCTGGGGGAGGCCGAATTGTTGCAGGGACGGCATCAGAAGTGAGATTTAACGGACACTTTTTGTTGAGGACGGCCGTTGTCCTCCTGCTTTTGATCCTGGGTTCGGAAGCGGATGGCGCCGAAGGGGTGGTTCTCCTTCACGGACTCTGCCGTTCGAGCGCCAGCATGAAGGAGATGGAGCGTGCCCTCGCAAAGGAAGGGTACGTTGTTCTGAACGTGGATTACCCGTCCCGTACTGCCACGGTCGAGGCATTGAGCGAAAGTATCATAGGCGCTGCCCTTCGATCGCCCAGGTTGGCTGAAACGAACAAAATACACTTTGTGGCCCATTCGCTGGGCGGCATTCTGGTCCGATACTACTTTGCTCGGCACCATGAACCGAGGCTGGGACGGGTCGTCATGCTGGGACCTCCAAACAAAGGCAGCGAGGTTGTGGATGCACTGAAGGACTGGTTGCCCTTCCGGAAGATCAACGGCCCGGCTGGGTCCGAGTTGGGCACCCACAGCCATTCTTTACCCAGGAGGCTGGGTCCGGTGGGCTTCGAACTCGGCATCATAGCCGGCGACAGGAGCATCAACTGGATCAACAGCATGATGATACCGGGGCCTGATGACGGCAAGGTTTCCCTTGAGTCGACAAAGGTTGAGGGGATGAAGGAGCACGTGGTCATCCATCGTACGCACCCCTTCATCATGAAGGCGAGGGAATCGATCGAGCTGACCATCCGATTCCTGAAGTCCGGCTCGTTCAGGGCACCTCATGTAATGTCAGACACGAAAGGAAGGAGAGATTATGATTAGGATTCCTTCATATTCCCAAGAAAACAAACCATGGAAGGATGAAGACCTTGTTTGTTATTGTTTTGGCTATACGAGAAAGGATATTGAAAAGGATTACGTTAACAACGGCGGCGGATCAAAAATCTTAGAAAGAATAGTATCTGAAACCAAGGATGGGAAATGCGATTGCGCTCAGAAAAACCCTAAAAGACGCTGATGCCTGGCCGATGTTCACCAGGTGGTGGACAGCATTGTCAAGAACAACACCATATAATCGTCCGTGATCCGATGACCGAAAATCCCGTTCAGGGTGAGCCGGGTAGCCAGAATAAAGATCCCTGAGCCATCTCTGCACTTCGCCCGAAGGTATGTACATCAGCAGGTCACGAATGGTGATACAAAAAGTTGTTGACAAAATGTCGGCTGGACATATAATAGTTCATATATAAACTGTCGATATAGTAACTATATGAAACTCGAAAAAGAGTTGGGTCTGAAAGCGGGTATCAAAGTAACTGAGCACGAGGCCTTGCTCAACATCTACTACACGGGAGATCTTCTAAAGAAACGTGCTAGGGATTTCTTCACTCAGTACGGCATCACCGACGTTCAATTCAACCTCATGAACCTTTTGTACTACCAGGCGGAAGAGAAGACAGGCCTTACTCAAGCGGAGCTGGGTAGAATGCTGCTCGTTAACCGATCCAATGTGACCTCTCTCATCGACCGCGCGGAAAAGGCCGGACTGGTCGTACGCGTCGATGTTCCGGGTGATCGCCGTTATAACGCCATCAGACTGACCAGTAAGGGCAGGAAGATCATAGAAGACGTGGAAGAGAGATACATGGACGAGGTGAAAAAGGTGATAGGTATCCTGGAGAAATCGGAGATAGATATCCTGATCAGGTCACTGGAGCGTATCAGACAGAATATGCGCGAGGTATAGATATGCAGCACCTGATAGGAGCATTCTTGAGGTTGATCTATCGGGTTCGGGTGGAAGGGATCGAGAACTACGCCAAGGCAGGCGAGCGCGTGCTGATCGTTGCAAATCATACCTCCCTTCTCGACGCCGCCCTGATCGCTTCCTTTCTGCCTGACCGGGTGACCTTCGCCATCAACACCTTCATCTCCCGGCGCTTCTGGGTCAGGCCCCTGTTGAGTCTGGTCGATACCCTTACGGTCGATCCGACCAATCCCTTTGCCGCCAAAGCCTTGATAGAGACCCTCAGGAAGGACGGCAAATGCATGATCTTTCCGGAAGGACGCATCACTATCACCGGCTCCCTCATGAAGATCTACGAAGGGCCGGGGATGATCGCAGACAAGGCCGGGGCCATGATATTGCCGGTCCGCATTGAGGGTGCCCAGTACACGCCCTTTTCCTATCTTCGAAATAAGGTCCGGATCCGGTGGTTCCCGAAGATCACCCTTACCATCTTGCCTCCCCGACGATTCGACCTGCCCGAGGATGTGAAGGGACGAAAGCGCCGCCAACTGGCGGGGGAGCAACTCTACGATCTCATGGCCAATATGATATTCGAGAGCAGCAGGATCGATTCAACACTCATGAAGACACTGCTCGAGGCGCGACGAATCCATGGCCGAGGCCATATCATTGTTGAGGATCCATTACGGAAGCCGCTCACCTACGGTCAGTTCCTGATCCGTACCTTCATATTTGCCCGTTTGATCAAGCGCTTTGTGGCCAAGGACGAGGACCGGATCGGTTTGATGCTGCCCAATGTGGCGAGTACCGCTTTGGCTTTCTTCGCGATCCAGGCCCTTGGGCGGGTGACGGCCATGATCAATTTTTCCTCAGGTCCCTCACAGGTGGGAGGTTCCTGTCGGTGCGGGACATTGAGAACCGTCATCACCTCCGAGCGTTTTGTCAGTATGGCCAAGCTCCAGGCCGTTCTCGAGGTCTTAAAGGCCGCCGGGGTTCGTGTCCTCTATCTCGAAGATATGGGGAAGGATCTGCGCCTCTCTGACAAGCTTTTGGGGCTGTTGTACAGCTTTATGCCAGAGATGGTGCTCCGTTGGACCGTCACATCGGAACCCCATGACCCGGCGGTCCTGTTGTTTACCTCCGGCTCCGAGGGGACCCCAAAAGGGGTTGTCCTCAGTCACCGCAACATCCTCGCCAATCGCTTTCAGCTTGCCAGCGCCATCGATTTCGGGCCCCAGGATATCATCTTTAACTGTCTTCCCATGTTTCATGCCTTTGGTCTGACGGGCGGCACATTGCTCCCCTTGCTCTCCGGCATTCGCACCTTCTTCTACCCGTCACCCCTCCATTACCGGATTGTGCCGGAGATGATCTACGAAACCAACGCTACCATCATCTTCGGCACGGACACATTCCTCGCCGGTTACGCCCGGTTTGCCCATCCCTACGACTGCCATTCTCTGCGCTATGTTTTTGCAGGGGCTGAGCGTCTCAAAGAAGAAACCCGCAGCCAGTGGATCGAAAAATTCGGTCTCCGGGTCCTCGAGGGATACGGCGCCACCGAGACAGCCCCTGTCATGAGTGTCAATACGGCCATGCATTACCGAAAAGGCACGGTGGGTCGTCTCCTGCCCGGGATCACGGCACGACTTGAGACAGTGCCGGGCATCGAGGAAGGAAGGCAGCTTTACGTCAGGGGGCCGAATGTGATGCTCGGTTATCTGAAAGAAGACAGACCGGGCGTCCTTCAACCTCTGGCTGATGGTTGGTATGATACCGGAGATGTGGTCAGCATGGATACTGGTGGGTACGTGACGATACTGGGTCGGATCAAGCGTTTTGCCAAAATCGGCGGGGAGATGATCTCCCTGGCCGCTGTCGAAACCGTGGTGGCCGCCCTCTGGCCTGAAAAGAATCACGCTGTGGTGAGCGTGCCCGATGCCCGAAAGGGCGAGGCCCTCGTGCTTCTCACGGAGAAACATGATGCCTCCGTTGATTCGTTGCGTGAGGCCTTCCGGAGTCATGGACTGTCGGAGTTGTGGATCCCGCGCCGACTCATCGGAGTCGACAAGCTGCCCCTCCTGGGGACGGGAAAGACGGATTATGTCAAGGCGAGGGAGATGGCCATGGCGAAGGCCTCATAGAAGGATCCCCGCAGGATGCCTTTGAGCGACATGCCCCTGTTATTGCCCTATTGATCGGCATCGCATTCGTGACAACCGACCTTGCCGCGGATGAAAAGGCCGCGGTCGGGGCGAAGGATCAGTCGGTAACCACCCGCCCCTTCGTCGGCCAAAGCCTTCTCTCTAGACGCGGGTTAAATGCCGATACTTGATCCGGTGGGGCTGGTCTGCCGCTGCCCCCAGCCTCATCCTTCTGTCCGCTTCGTATTCCGAGTAATTCCCGTCGAAGAAGACAACCCTGCTGTCGCCCTCGAAGGCGAGCATGTGGGTGGCGATGCGGTCGAGGAACCACCGGTCGTGGCTGATCACGACCGCACACCCCGCGAAGCTCTCCAGGGCTTCTTCAAGGGCGCGCATGGTGTTCACATCGAGGTCATTGGTCGGCTCGTCAAGGAGCAGGACATTGGCCTCTTCCTTGAGCATGCGGGCCAGATGGACACGGTTTCTTTCGCCCCCCGATATCATGGAAACCTTTTTCTGCTGGTCAGTGCCCGAAAAATTGAAGCGGGCCACATAGGCGCGGGAATTGATCTGCCGCTTGCCGAGAGAGATCGTATCGTCGCCACCCGAGATGACCTCCCAGATGGACTTGTTCGGATCCAGAACATCACGGCTCTGATCGACGTATGCCAGTTTTACGGTTTCCCCGATCCTGAAAGAGCCGGAATCAGGGGCCTCATCACCGGTGATCATCCGGAAAAGGGTCGTCTTCCCCGCCCCATTGGGGCCAATCACGCCGATGATGCCGCCGGGGGGGAGCGAAAAGGACATACCCTCGATCAGGATATTGTCACCGAAGGCCTTGCTTACGTTGTCGGCTTCGATGACTACATGGCCCAGCCGGGGTCCCGGCGGGATATAGATCTCGAGGTCCTTCGATGCCTTTTCAGTATCCCGGCTCAACAATTCCTCGTAGGAATTGATACGGGCCTTTCCTTTGGCGTGGCGTCCCTTAGGGGACATATGTATCCACTCGAGCTCCCGCTGGAGGGTTTTCTGTCGCTCGGTCTCAGATTTTTCCTCCTGCTGTAGGCGATTCTTCTTCTGCTCCAGCCAGGAGGAATAGTTGCCCTTCCACGGGATGCCTTGTCCCCGGTCCAGTTCCAGGATCCATCCCGCAACGTTGTCGAGGAAATAGCGGTCGT
>DCUF01000079.1 GCA_002328485.1 Deltaproteobacteria bacterium UBA2221 | reverse complement strand
GGATCCTGATTGTCTCCGACTCGGTGAAGGGTACGGGAGTTGGCCCGTTGGAAAAAGAAGGCCAGTCCATCGAGGCCGGTGATGTTGAACTGAATCCCCCCCTGTGTATTGAAAGAGGAAAGCTGAGAGGGGGGTCTATGAGCATCGCCAAATCGTCAGCAAGACTGATTGACGAAGGCTTCGATGAGACTGCTGTCACGGGGGCAATCATCGAAAACCCGGCTCGGTTCCTCCGGGGATGAGTGCTCGAACAAATGGCCGACATATCGGAGGTGTTCTATGAGAAACGCGTTACCTGTTATCGTCATTTTGGCTTTAGGGATAGCTCTCCTTACCAGCTGTGAAACCGTTCCCATAACAGGGAGAACACAACTCAGCCTTGTGCCGGCAGCGACGGTGAACTCCATGGGCCTTGATTACTACCGTGATTTCATGGGAAAGCATAAGGTCACGGCCGATGTGGGGGGATCGGAGTCGGTAAGGAGGGTGGGAACCAGGATTCAACAGGCTGTCACACGGTATTTCCAGCAGCAAGGCGATCTATCGCGTCTGGAGGGGTACAGATGGGAATTTAACCTCATTGAGGACCCGTCGATCAATGCCTTCGCCTTGCCTGGAGGTAAGGTTGTGGTCTACACGGGGATACTGCCGGTTACACGGCATGATGCCGGTTTGGCAGTCGTCATGGGACACGAGATCGCCCACATACTCGCCAACCATGGCGCAGAGAGGATGAGCCAGGGCCTTCTTGCCCAAATGGGCGGAGTAGCCTTGTCTGAGGCCCTTGCCACTCGGCCCGGTCAGACGCGGGACCTATTTCTCGGTGCCTTTGGCATAGGTACCCAAGTCGGGGTGCTTCTCCCCTTTAGTAGATTGCAGGAGTCTGAAGCTGATCATCTGGGGCTGATCTTTATGGCAATGGCCGGCTATGATCCGAGGGAGGCGGTACCGTTCTGGATTCGCATGTCGGCGGCAAAGCAGAAAACGGGTGGGACGCCTGAATTCCTGAGCACCCATCCGACCGATGCGAACCGAATAGAGAACATCAGGCGACTCATCCCCCAGGCACTCCCCTATTATCGTCGAAACTGAGCGGGATGGCTCCTCTGTAGAGGTATCAGGGCACAGACTTTTCTTGAACGAAAAGGACGAGGTAAGGCCGAGCCGTACGCCCGTACGCGGTTTCCGAAAATGAGTTGACATGAAAAGGGAAGGCTTGTTAGCCTTAATGAAAAAGAGACGCGTTAGGGAGGAAGCATGGAAGGCAGGGTGGCAAGGGTTACCGAGGTGGTATCCGGTTCCCCGAAAAGTTTTGAAGATGCCATTGTGGCGGGTTTCAAAAGGGCGACAAAGACCTTGAGGGGCATAACAGGGTTGAAGGTAAAGGAGTTTCAGGCAAGCGTCGAAGACGGAAAGATTAAGGAATACCGTGTCACCCTTGAGGTCCTTTTTGTACTTGAATCATAGAATACCGAGTCTCTAAGCCTCCTGCCCCCCGGGCAGAGTTGATGGGTCCTTTTCGGACCCTTTCTTTTTGGCTCTATAAAGCCCGCTCGAGTCTACCTCCCCAATCGTTGCATAGTCTCATCTATTCTCGCTTTACGGGCAAGAACCGCGCGACCGAAGGCAGGGTTTTGCCTTCGGTCGCATCCGCTAAACAGTCCCGGTTCCATGTCGCCTGTTTCTGGGTGATGGTTTTTCCAGTTCTAGGCAGGTACCCTCTTCAGGTCCGACACCAATCGCAGCACCTCGTCGTCCGCCAGACTTGCCTCGACCAATTTGCCTGAGAGATATGCGTCGTAGGAGGCGAGATCGACAAGGCCGTGGCCGCTGAAGTTGACGAGGATCACCCGTTGCTTGCCTTCCTCCCGTGCCTTGTTGGCTTCTTCAATCGCGCAGGCAATGGCATGGTTGGTCTCAGGTGCTGGGATAAATCCCTCTGTACGGGCGAAGGTTATGCCCGCCTTGAAGGTATCAAGCTGATTAAAGGCCTTCGCCTCGATGAGCCCGTCCCAGAGTACCCTGCTTACCAGTGGTGCGACGCCGTGGTAGCGAAGTCCGCCAGCGTGGATGGGCGCAGGCATAAAGCCGTGACCGAGGGAGTACATGGGTAAAAGGGGCGTGGTGCAGGCCGTGTCCCCGAAATCGTAGACATAAGGCCCCTTCGTCATGGTGGGACAGGAAGCGGGCTCGACGGCAAGGATCCTCAACTCCTTGCCATGAATCTTGTCTCTGATAAAAGGAAAGGATATACCGGCAAAGTTGCTGCCCCCTCCCACGCATCCGATCACCACGTCCGGGTATTCTCCGGCCTTCTGCATCTGTCGCTGCGCCTCCAAACCGACGATTGTCTGGTGGAGCAGAACGTGGTTGAGCACGCTGCCCAGAGAATACTTCGTGCCCTCTGTGGTTACTGCGTCCTCAACGGCCTCACTGATGGCGATACCCAGACTGCCCGCGTGCTCCGGGTCCTGCTCAAGGAAGCCCCTTCCTGCAGAAGTGTCGGGGCTGGGACTGGCAACACAACTGGCGCCCCACGTCTCCATCATCATTTTACGGTATGGTTTCTGATTGAAGCTGACCCGAACCATGTAGACCTTGCACTCCAGGCCGAACTGGTTGCAGGCGAAGGCCAATGCGCTGCCCCACTGACCCGCCCCGGTCTCGGTGGTCAGTCGTGCGATCCCCGATATCTTGTTGTAATATGCCTGGGCCACGGCGGTATTCGGTTTGTGGCTTCCCGCGGGGCTCGCCCCTTCGTACTTCACGTAGATATGGGCCGGGGTGTCCAGAAACTTCTCGAGCCTGAAGGCCCGGTAGAGGGGAGTCGGTCGCCAGATGAGAAGTTTTTCGAGAACGGGCTCAGGTATGTCTATCCAACGCTCGGCGGAAACCTCTTGCTCTATGAGGTTGAGTGGGAATATGGGCAAGAGGTCATCGGGGCTAACCGGTTCTGCCGTCAAAGGATTAAGCGGCGGGGGCAAGGGGCTCGGGAGATCCGCAGCGATATTGTACCATTGTGTGGGCATCTCCTCGTCACTTAGCAAGATCTTGGGTCCGGTCATGGTGTTCCTCCTTATAGTCGTTTGCTGTGGTCAGGCACAAAACAAAAAGGGCCACGGATGTTTACCCATGGCCCAAAAAAAGCCATGAGCGGGCTGTGAGACCGCTCATGGCTCAAAACCGAGAGGCGGCAGCCTCACAACCTAGAAGAGCGCCACCACCACCAAGCCTTGCCTGATCTGTTTTGGGTCCTGAACATAGCGATTCACTTTATACCATGGGTAGAACGGCGTGTCAAACACTTTCTGCTGCCAGAAACGTTATGAGAGCGCCCTAATTAAAAGAGCATCGAATTGCGATAATTAGCGTGTCTGCATTCTACATAAAGAACAGGTTTTTTGGCCCCCAGAAAGATTTGTTGCATACCGTTCTTTTATTGGATAGAATTCAGGGTAAGAGAAAAGTCAAGAAAAAATCATGACTTGACATGCCTTCGAAACGTGTTATATTAATGACTGAACCCGGCAGAACAAAGGAAACGTAAAAATGCCCTTATGTGAAGCAAGGGCATTTTTTTGCATTGTTGGAGTGCAAGATGACGATAAAGAATTATGACCAGATCAAAACGCTCATAGATATAGGCATGGAAAAAGGGTATTTAACACCCGATGAAATAAATGATTTTCTGCCCCAGAATCTTTTTTCTCCCGAAGATATAGAGGACATATTCGATTTTCTGTCGGAGTCGAATATCGACGTGGTCGAGACAATTAAGGAAAAGGTTGAGACGCCCGAGGAGGAGACGCGGGAGTGGGAAGAGACCGAGCGCTTTCCCACCGAAAAAACAGACAACATCATATGGGCCTACCTCAAGGATATCGGAAGGATCTCGCTTCTCTCCGCAGAAGAGGAGTACGAGATTGCCAAGAGGATCGAAGAAGGGGAGAAGAAGATCCGAGGTTTGCTCTTCGAACTCCCGATGGCCGTGGGAGAAATGCAGGAAATTGGCATTCAGTTGAAGAAGGACGGTGTAAATATCATCGATATTATTAAGAATATTGATGAACTCAATTTCACCAAGAAGGATGAGGAGCAGTACAGGAAGAAGGCTGTTACGCTCATCAACAGTTTTAAGAACCTTTTTGAGAAGAAAGAAGAGATGAGGCGGCAGCTTCCGGATCTGGATGAATTTTCCCGCAAGCAGACCGAGAAGAAACTCAAGTCTACCGAACAGAAGATGGAAGAGACCCTGGACAACCTCGGTCTCCACAAGAAGGTCCTTGAGGAGATCACCAAGAGGATAAAAAAGAGGGCTCAGTTTCTGGACGAGAGTGAAGCGGGATGGAAGCCTACAAGAAGGAGATGG
>DCUF01000013.1 GCA_002328485.1 Deltaproteobacteria bacterium UBA2221 | reverse complement strand
GGCGGCCTGGAAAACCCGATACGGGTATGTCGGAGTGACACAGTTCGGGCAGGAGTTCGGCGTAAACGAAGGGATGAACGAGAAGGGAGTGGCGGTCAGCGGGCTCTGGTTCGAGGTGGACATGAAATGGCAGGAGTGGGACCCGGACAAGCGGGCACAGACACTCGCCGGGCCACTCGTTACCGACTGGATCCTCGGGAACCTGGACAGCGTGGCGGACATCGAGCAGGAGCTGTCTAAGCTGAAGGCCGTTTCCTACTGCATACCCGGGACACCGCAGTTCTGCCCGACGCTCCATTTCAACGCTTGTGACTCGAAGGGCGACTGCAAGGTCATCGAGTACGAGGAGGGTGCCCTGCATGTCTACGACAACCCGCTCGGCATCATGACCAACGCCCCCCGCTTCCCCTGGCAGATGACCAACCTGCGCCAGTACATCGGCATCGAGAACTTCCGGCCTCAGCCGCTCGATCAGTCCGGCGTCACCATGCGCCCGACGGGCCACGGCGCCGGGATGTTCGGCCTTCCCGGGGATCTGACCCCGCCGAGCCGTTTCGTCCGCCTGGCAGCTCTTACCCGGTTCGCCTACAGACAGCCGGACGCGGGGCGGACCCTGAACCTTGCCCAGCACATCATGAACAACTTCGACATCATCCACGGCATGGCGGTAGACCCGCTGCCCAAGGAAGAGGCGACCACGGGGAAGATGATGCCCAGCGAATCCACCCAGTGGGCCACCTTCAGCGACCTGACCAACAGAGTGCTCTACTTCCGCACCTATGACAACTTCAATCTGCGCAAGGTGGAATTCAAGAAACTGGACTTCGGTGCCGCCAAGGTGAAGCGCATCCCAATGTTCGGGGCGGCCGAAGCGATCACCGACATCAGTGAGCTGGTGCGGTGACCAGGAGAAATTAAGAGGTACTTAATGAATAAAAATAATTCGAAAAGTACTTTGCTGGTTTCCTTTATTCTATTCTGCGGGGAAGTTTCTCTTATCTGGCTCGGTTGTGGTAATGCTGCCGACAACAAAAAACCGAATTGGCAATTAGCATCATCCGCTGCTTTTACTGAGAATCTTGTCGAAACCTTATGGACTTTGGAGTTACTGCCAAAAAACAAGTGCAATACCATTGGAGTGCGCCGTTTGGCCCTGAAAGACCGGAAAAAATATGAGGGCGTGCTCGTGCATCTTCCGGGATCGTCTTCAAACGGAAATTTCTACACAACTTCTGAAAATTATGATTTTCGGGTTTATCTGGCCAACCGCGGCTACGATGTATATACGGTTGAATACCGCACCAGTTTTATTCCTAAAGATGAAACGGATTATTCCTGCATGGCCGCGTACAAAACAAGTGTGACACTTGCAGATCTTCAAGAGATAATCGAATTTGTAAAACAAAAAACCGGCAAACAAATAATTTTTTTGTCCGGTCACAGTACTGGTGCACGATATCTTTATCTCTATGCCTGCGCGAGAAGCGGTGAGGATCTTTCCGGGATAATCCCTATGGACGGATCACCGTGGGAAATGAATGGCCGCCCTGCTCCTGAATCAACGATGGATATCAATTTGGGTTACGCGGCCCTGGTTTCAGGAGACACCGAAACAAACAGAAAACTTTTCCAAAGCTGGGGAGTAGAACCGGACACTGGATATTACAATGTTCGTATAGTTGATTGGGCGCCGGCGATGGGAGAAGCAATGCGAATCTACTTTTCGCCTTCTCCATATGGTCCGCAATACGGTCCTTTTACAGGGTTTCCAACCGTTTCAGATTATATTTCCGACCAGCTCCAAAATATTTGGGGAGATGCGCAGTTCAGCAATATCAAAAATGGATATGCCAAGGTTGACGTCATGATGAACATGATGTCTAAAATAGGCGTTCCCTGGCCATTGGTTGATTATCTGGAAGACGCTTATCTGGGCAACTGGAAAGGGAATCCGCCGGCAGCCCAATTGAAGTTTCTAAAAAATATTGAAAAAGTACAGACGCCAATTCTGGTATTTGCCTCAGAAATGTGGACAACCGCAGTTGGTTATGAATACCGCTGGAAACGTGAAGGGTATGAAATGATCAAAAGTGCTGACCGGCAATATATTTTGCTCAAGGGCTTCGGTCATATGGATATTCTCGCTGGTGAGAAAGCCAAAGATGAGGTCTTTGTTCCGCTCTATAACTGGTTGCAAGCTCATAAATAATAGCGGAGGGCTGAATCAAATGAACGATATAAAACCAAAGCAATACTTCATGGAACATGAACAGATGGACTTTGAAACCCAGATTCTCCTCGGTTGTTGTCACTACGGTGCGGCTGACGCAGGGGAAATTCTTGCGACGGTTGAACGGATCCCGTCAGGCGATTTCGAGAAATGGTATCAGGAGTGGTTTGCGATTGCCGAGCGTATGCAGGGAATTGCAGAACAGAGCGCCTCATCAGGCAATCCTGTTAGCGCGAGAAAGGCATTTCTGCGCGCCGCCACCTATTTTTCAGCATCCGCCATTTTCATTGATGGGACAAAAGACCCGTCGAGAGGCGTACCTGCCTGGAAACGACACCTGACTTGCTGGGAGAGGTTCTGTTCCTACATGAATCCAACGGCAGAGAAGGTGGGCATCCCTTATGAAGGCATTTTGATGCCAGGGTACTTTTTCCGTCCTGACAAAGGTGGATGCCCATCGGCCACGATTATCTTCAATAACGGCAGCGACGGCTCCATCTCCGGGATGTGGACTTGCGGTGTAGCCGCAGCGCTTGAGAGGGGATATGCCGCCCTGGTTTTTGATGCCCCAGGCCAGAATTCAATGTTGTGGCTACAGAATATTCCTTTCCGCCACGACTGGGAAAAAGTGATTGCACCGGTGGTTGACTTCCTGCTCAAGCGCGAAGACGTTGATCCGCATCGGATTGCCCTTTCGGGAATAAGCCAGGGAGGGTACTGGATCCTTCGCGTCCTGGCATTCGAACACCGGATCGCGGCTGGTATTGCAGACCCAGGAGTGATGGATGTCTCAGTGTCGTTTCTTCGCGAACTTCCACAGGAAATGCGTGATTTTCTCGACGATGGAAAAGAAAAAGAATTCAACGAAGCTATGGATGAGGGCCTCAGATACGCAGGTGACGAGGCGCGACAGAAAGTCGAATGGCGAATGAAACCATACATGGCGAAAAGCTTCTATCAACAATTCAAGATGGTACAGCAATACAACGTACGGGACATCATCCAGCAAATTCAATGCCCCATGTTTATAGCCGATCCAGATGACGAGCAATTCTGGCCCGGACAGTCCAAAGAGGTATATGAGGCGCTTGTTTGTCCAAAGACCATCGTTCAGTTCACGTCTAGGGAAGGAGCAAATTGGCATTGCGAGCCAAAGGCCCGCAGCCTTTATGATCAGCGCATGTTCGATTGGCTTGCCACGGTTTTACCAACATGATGCTTGCCTGATGAACGCTAATACCACTAACACCTCGGTCTATAGGAAGTCACGCCCAGGCCCCCACCCCGGATGGCCAAAGCGCAGCCCCTATGCACCGAGCCCCATATAAAGAGCGAAGAGCTTGGAGCGAAGAGCCGAGCATCGCTATCCTGGTTCTCTGCTTTCGACACTCTGCTCTCTGCTCTTAGCTCTATGCCCTCAGTGTTGACCCCATACCTGCCAGTGCGTGACCGCACGCAGACAGGTACCCGGCGGACCTCCTGCCATGAGCCAAGAAATAGAAATCGAGATGCCGCCTGGATGGTGACTCCGCCTTTTTTTGCTCAAAACACCGTCCCTCAGTAAATCTCAGGCTTGCTCCCCCTTGCGTTCACAGCGGACCTTCCCACCCCGGAACGCCCTCGTCCACGGGAATCCTTCGGCCCTCAACAGGATGTGCCAAGCTTGCCCTTGACACACAAGGCCAGAATCACCTATATTCCGTCCCAGTGAAACCGACTTCTTATCACTTCACCATCACCTCACCTATCACCCGCAGTGGGCCGCTCCACCCTTGTCTAAGAATTCCAAGTGAGATAAGATAATACAAGGACGGCAAAAAAATGCAGCTACTCCTGGCCTTCCCCGGTCCAATGGTCTGGGCGAAGACCCCGGCAATACTGGATTCCCGCCTGTGCGGAAATGACAAACCTCCTTCACCTCATCGTCATCCCCGCGCCGGCGGAATCCAGAAGGGAGGGGTCTCTCTATGACCATCCCGGGTCACCGAAACCTATTCGGGTGCTCGACCACGGGTGGAGGGATTAGGGGCGCAACCAGGCAGTGACAAGATTACCAACCACAGAGGTCAAAGGCTCTGGACAACTGGTGGACATATCTGAAGCAGGGACTTTCGGGCCCATCGCCTGAAGACAGGATTGCGGGCGAGGAGGGGTATGGAAGCACCAGGGACACCCTTCGAAACCTGCGACCTTACCTCCACCGTCACTGGCGTAACGGAGCCGTTGGCCTTTTTCTCATTCTCTTTGCCTCCCTTCTCGCTTTTCCTCAGCCCCTCATCACACGGTACATCGTGGATGACGTCATTCTGAAACGCCAGATCGGACTTCTGGCAGGCGCCATCGCTTTGCTCATCGCTCTAATCCTGTGTGAAAAGTTCGTCAAGATGCTTGAGGACTTCATCTTCGCCCGCTTGGAGCAGGGAATCACGCTCGACATCCAGCAAAGCCTCTTGGATAGGGTCCTCCGCTTTCCCAAATCCTTTTTTGATGACATCCAGACCGGCTATTTGATGTCCAGGCTTTCCGACGATGCAGAGGGTCTGCGCTGGTTTTTCTCGAGCACCGTTGTTTATGTTCTCAGCAATCTCATCCGATTCGTGGGAGGTGTCGGTTTTCTCTTTTACCTCGAGTGGCGACTCGCAGTGATCGTTCTCTTTATCCTTCCAGGCGTCCTGTTTGCCGTGAATTACTTTGCGAGAAAAGTGCATATTCTGAGCCATCGCAGCATGGAGCAGGAAGCCAAAATCTCCAGCCGCCTGCAGGAAGCCCTGTCCTCCACACCCTTAATCAAATCCTTCGCCTCTGAGGAAACAACGCGGAATCGTCTTGTCGCGGAACTCAAAAAGGCCTTTCAAATCACCCTTGAGCAAACGGCCGTGAACTCTGTTGCAGATACGGCGATCAGCCTCCTGCCCGCTGTTTCGCGAGGCCTTGCGCTTGCTCTTGGCGCCTACTGGGTGATCAAGGAGGAGTGGACCCTGGGTTCCCTTCTCGCTTTCCAAGGCTATCTCGGATATGTCTTTGGNNCTCCAGCTCCACAGAGCCATGGCCGCGCTTCAGCGGATCTGGGCCCTTTTCCGGATTCTGCCTGAAGAGAATTCGCAGACAGGGATAACCGTGGATCACCTGAAGGGTGAGATAGAATTCAGGGAGGTCTCCTTCTCTTACAACGGACGAGACACCGTGCTCGAGGGTCTTTCTTTCCAGATCCGACCCGGTGAACATGCGGCCCTGGTGGGGCAGAGCGGCATCGGAAAAACGACTCTCTTGAGTCTTATCCTTCGGTTCTACGGGCCGACCTCGGGCGAGATTTATTTTGACGGCCGACCTGCATCGAGCATAGAGATCACATCGCTCCGGAAAAGAATCGGGTATGTTTCTCAGAACACTCTCCTTTTGTCCGGCACGATCATGGACAACCTCAGGTACGGAAACCCGGAGGCAAGTGATGAAAAAGTGCTTCAGGCCAGCCGGGCAGCAGAAATCCATGATTTCATCAGCAGTCTGGCCTCGGGCTACCACACGGAGATCGGAGAAAAGGGAATCAAATTATCAGAAGGTCAGAAACAGCGGCTTTCCATTGCAAGAGCCCTGGTCAAGGCCCCGGATATCCTTGTTCTTGACGAGCCCACCTCCTCCCTTGACGGCAAGACGGAGGGGTCGATCCTTCGTTCTCTCCCTGCCTTCGCCAGGGATAAAACGCTCCTTGTGGTATCCAACAAAGTCTCTACGCTGAAGGATTGTGATCACGTGTTGCTCCTGGATAAAAACAAGCGACTCTTCTCAGGCACTCACCAGCAGTTCATGGAAACGAGCGAATATTACCGGTCCCTCGTCACGCACTAGCAGGCTGATGAGGAACAGCGATCAGCGCTCAGCCGTCAGCGGTCAGCTCAATAAGCAAGACGTTTTGCTCTTTTCTCTCCGCTCATGGCTCTCTGCTCTTAGCTCTATGCTCCTTGCTCTCCGCTCTGTGTTCTTTGCTCTACGCCTAATTCCGGCTAGTTCATTCTATATTCTCGTCACTTGTTACTTGTCCCTTGTCACTGGTTTTCTTTCCCAACTTTAGACACTTTAGTTCACTTTAGGCGCTTCTCTTTCCTACTCCGTTTCATAGCACTCCACGATCTCCCCGAAGTACAGGGTGTGGTAGTCTTTCGCAGGATAAAGGCCCTGGCACTCCTTGTCGAGGCATTTGGGGTCCATGGGGGTCTTCAAGAGGATCTTGCACTCAAAGCAGATAGCGGGTGTCTTGATAATGGGCGACATGACCTTCTTCGCCTTGGCAAGCTCCAGGTTGCACGCTTTGTACTTGTCTACGTTCCGGCCCGATTTCGTGCCGCAGAACATGAGCGCATCGCGCATGTCCGTCGTGGGCACCGTGACCGTGAAGTCAACGGCCTTCTCGATGAAACCGTAGGTGTGCCGCGAGGTCCGCACGAGCACCATGAGAACCGGTTTTTGCCACGCATAGCCCAAGAGGGCCCAGCCGATGGTCATGGTGTTCGTGGCTTCGCCTGCTTTGACCGTGAGAAACGCACCCTCCTTGAGTTGGGCTATGACCTTTTCAGCAACAGCCATGTAATCCACTTTTTTCATAAGAACCTCCTCCATTGAAAGATAGTATTGTCAAAAGTTATTAATCGTCCAATAATAGAAACAACATTAGGCAGCATACCTTGTTGTTTCGTTTTGGAAGTATGACCTCACACGATCAGGTGACTTCTGCACCAATCGAAGATGGCTTATGATGGCGCTCTTGAGTTGATCCGCGGAAGTAATAGATTGACGCCCAACAGCATTGTTCTTCAAATCGTTCCATACTCGCTCATCCGGGTTGAGTTCCGGTGAGTACGGAGGAAGAAGGAAAAGTCGAAACCGATCCTTCACTGACTCTGCAAAGCGCTTTACCATTTTCGCTTTGTGGGCTGGATGCCCATCAACAATCAAGAATACCATGCGCGTCATATTATGAAGCAGTCGCTTGATAAATTCGATAAACTGGGATGCTCCTACTCGGCCCTTGACCGTCATGAAACGGAATTCGCCTTGCGCGCTCACCGCNNGCACACCCGCCTCATCCCCAAAGAAGATCAGAGCTTTATTCTGCTTGGCCAGACGACGAATACGTGGATACTCCTCCTGCAACCATTTCTGAACTTCTTCAGGTCGCTGCTGGTACGCTCGCCATACAGGACGTTGAGGCGTCAGCCCCAATTGAGCAAGCAAGCGGCAAACCGAGGATTTGCTCAACTTCACACCAAATTTGCTATAAATGACCTGCCCAATCATTCTCGCCGTCCAGAGGGCGAACGTGAACTTGAGTTGCAGAGGGTTCTTCTCGGTGACCGTTTTGTAAATCCACCGAATTGCCTTGGCATTCAACTTAGGCTTGCGCCCCCCGCGCTTGCGTGCATCAAGCGCCGTCCAACCACCGTCCCGATAACGGGCCAACCATCCGTACATCGTCACTCTGTTAATGCCCAACGCCAACGCCACCGTTTCGGGACTTTGGCCATCCTGGACGCTACCGACCCCGCGTTTTCGCAATTCGGTCAGCGTCGTATGAGTAAGTCTTCTTGCATCCATGGTTTCATTTTTCATGGATGCCAATGTAGTACATAGTTCGATTTATGTCAATACAATTACGAGACGGTTAATAACTACAAATAAGCCACTAACGATTTCATTCACCATAGACAAAGGAAGAGGCAAGTTGCAACATGACGAGATCACTATTCCGGATGGAAAGTACGAATGCCGGACACAGTTTAGTCCTACAATGACGGGTCTGGTTGAAATTTCGGCTTCGACACCGAATATATTGAGCAAGTCAGTATCGATAAAAGTAGCTTTCCCCATCATGCTCACACTGCTATCAGTTTTGGGAGGGCTAATGGGGGCTCTGATTAAATTACTGACAACCCTGCCAAGGAAGAAAGATTTCAACCGGTGGACAGTTCTGTTTGGTATAGTTACGGGTCCCCTGCTTTATTGGGCCATAACTTTTGGTACAGTTTCGCTCTTCCCTGACATAAATGCTCTGAATCTACTTAGTGCCTTCTTTATATCGGTAATCGGCGGCTGGTTGGGGACTAGTGTATTTTCTCTCATCTTAAAAAGGAAACCATAGCGGTGCAAATATCGTGTAGCGTGAAATAAAGGGAAAAGGTCCAATCATCTTTCATTTATCATAACTTTCTCTCTGGGGTTATGAAGGACAAGAGAGCTACTACATTGATGAATTAGTAGCCTTGTTGGAAACAAGAAAGAGACAGCGCGGGTTTAGTTAGGATATCAAATGCACGCGGCTGTCCAACCAATCCGTCAACCCGATAAACGGGTTACGTCCGCGATTCGCCACAAGCAAACGGGGAGTAGGTGATGCCATGGATGCGCTGGCGACGCGAATGAGACGGTCGGCCTCGTGTGGCTGAGTCGGGATGGGAAGTTGAAGGCCATTGTGCGCCCCTCTCCCTTCATCCCGGTTGACAGGAGAACGGGATCGGAGCCGAAGGGGCGCGTAGACGAAAGAGAAACAAGAGTCGCCGTCAACCACTGGCGCGTCATGAGGCAAGAACATGGCGAACCACCGGCTGTTGTACTATGCGGCCCACCCGCGCGGGTGCGCGGGTTGGTCGCCTGTGGGAAGACGAGTCAACCTGCATGACCATGGAGGCAGACATGAGCAGCATCAAGACACAAAGCGGAAAGACCGCGAAGACGCAAAAGGCGCATCCGAGCATAAAGGAGGAAGGTCGCCAAACTGGGAAGTCCAGTCCCTCTGCCACGGAGCAGTTCGCGAAGTCACTGCCACCGAGCCCTATCGCCTTGCCCCGTATTCTCCTCTCGTATGAACCACATAAACCGATGGTCTACTACCCAGACAAAGTGAAGATCGTTTCCCTGGGGTGCACGCAGCCTGTCCTCCATCCAGACCATCCAGAGATATTCCTGGTGCAGTTCACCATGGAGGTCCGGAATCTGATCCCCGAGGAACTGGAGGGGATTCAGTGCAGGTTGAAAGTTCACGACTCCTGGACGATCGCTGTGGCGTATAGGAACCTTCGAGGTAACGAGACGATCCCCGTGAGCGGTCAGTTTGGAGCCATATCGATGGTGGGTACACTGTCACCGGCAGTGTAAGCTTGGGCGCATGGGAATCTTTTGTGGGCAGATTTAACAATTTCATGTCGCAGGAGTTCGACATCACCCATACCTACAGCCGTGAGCGGCCCGGAGACAGCACGCTGCCGCACGTCACGATCTCGTGCTAGCCGAATTCCTGACTGACGAGAAGAAAGAGCCGAATCGGGTAAAGGGAAGCTTTGATCTCCCCCTCCCCACACCATCCGCCGTCGCTAAAGCTATGGCGGGACAAGCCCCCGCCGAACCGGGATCTTCGACCCGCATGCGGGTCCCCTCCAGAGGCGGGCAAGTCTTCACCCACATCTCTTTGACAGACACAAGACCCCCTGTGAGGGGCTGACCCACCCTTGAAGGCGGCACAGTCTTGCCAAGAACCGGTTGTCGACCCTTTGCCGGCGGGAAAGACCAGGTTTTTTCCGGCCACGCTTTGTCCATGCAGTTCATGGCCGGGCTCCCGAATGATTCCTGTCTCCGGATCCATACCTTCCGTAAAAGAGATGGCCGTCTGATATCAGAAGGAGCGATTCCTCAATTCGCGTTTGAGAAGTTTTCCCTGTGGTGTTCTTGGAAAATCCTGTACAAAGAAAATTTTCTTGGGCGCCTTATACGATGCCATGCGCTGCTTACAAAACCGGATCAGGTCGTCTTCCGTGACCGCCAAGCCTTGTTTCAGTCGGACGAAGGCGGCCACCGCCTCTCCGTACTCCTCATGATGCAGTCCGGCTACAGCGCATTCCTCGACGGATTCGTGGCGGTAGAGCACGTCTTCGACCTCAGTTGGATAGACGTTCAGGCCTCCGGTGATAATCATGTCCTTAAGTCGATCCACGATGTGGAGATACCCATCCTCATCGATGCGGCCCACGTCCCCGGAGTGAAGCCAGCCGCCTTCCAGGGCCTTGGCGGTCTCTTCGGGACGGTTGTAATACCCCTTCATTACATTGGGACCGCTGATCAAAATTTCCCCTTCCTCTCCATCGGGCACACGACTTCCGTCTTTATCCGCAATCTTCACCTCCACAAGTCCAGCCGGCGTTCCCACGGACCCTATCTTGTGCCGATATAAATGAT
>DCUF01000003.1 GCA_002328485.1 Deltaproteobacteria bacterium UBA2221 | reverse complement strand
CCGATACTGGTGAACCAGTCGGCCCCTTTATTGATGACCATGGGAACATTGGCCCAGGTCTCGACGTTGTTCAAAACAGAGGGTCTGCCCCAGAGACCCACTACATTTGACCTGACGTATTTGGGTCGGGGTTCTCCGGCTCTTCCTTCCACGGCGGTCATGAGGGCGGTTGACTCACCGCAGACAAAGGCGCCTGCACCCTGATGGACCAATACTTTGAAAGAAAAGCCTGAGCCTAAGATATTGTCTCCGAGAAGACCGAGTTCTTCACACTGACGGATGGCGGTGAAGACGTTCTCAACGGCGAGGGGGTATTCGTGACGGACGTAGATGTAGCCTTCTTTGGCACCGATGGTATAGGCACCGATAGCAAGGCCCTCTAAGACGGAATGGGGGTTGCCTTCTAAGAGACTGCGGTCCATATAGGCCCCGGGGTCACCTTCATCGGCGTTGACCAGCACGTACTTGATGGGGTCGGGGGCATTACGGGAGCCTTCCCACTTGGTACCGGCCGGGAAGCCGCCGCCGCCACGACCTCTGAGGTTGGCCTTTTTGACCTCCTGGAGCACCTCTTCGGGGGTCATCTGAGAAACGCACTTCGCCAAAGCAGCGTAGCCGCCGATGGCGAGATAGTCTTCGATGCTCTTGGGATCGACAGCTCCATTGGAGCCGAAGACCAGACGGTCCTGATGTTTGTAGAAGGGGATATCGTGCTCGTGGACGATCTTCTCTTTCGTAGTGGGATCAATGTAGAGCAGACGCTCCACGATCTTGTTGTTGACGATCGTCTCGGAGATGATCTCGGTTACATCCTCGGGCTTGATCTGGAAGTAGGCTATCTTCTCCGGATGGATGACGATGATGGGACCACGCTCGCAATAGCCGTGGCAGCCCGTCTTCCTGATGTCCACCTTCTCGGTGAGGCCCTGCTTTTCTATCTCTGCCTCGAGGGCTTTCGCTACCTCCAGGCTCCGGGAGGCATTGCAGGCTGAACCCGTACAGAGGGTGATACAGGGTTTGTTGGGGTCTCTTTTTGAAAGGATCTGTTGTCTTAGTTCTTCTAATTCGGCAGGTGTATTTATCCGCGCCATAATCTTTATCCTACTCGTATGTTTTTAGTACGGCTGCCATTTCGCCGGGGACCACTTTGCCGTGGGTCTTTCCATCGATCTCCACAACAGGGCCCAGGGCGCAGCAGCCGAGGCAGTTAACGGTCTCTAAGCTAAATTTCAGATCCAGGTCGGTCTCACCGGGACTGATGCCGGTGGTCTCCCGTATCGTGTCAAGAACGCGGCCTGCGCCACGGACGTGGCAGGCAGTGCCCATGCAGATATGGATCTGGTGGCGTCCTTTGGGAACTACACTGAAGGCCTTGTAGAAGGTGGCGATATGCATGACCCTGGTCATGGGGACGTCAAGTTTTTTTGCTACCCGCTCTAAGTCCTCCTGAGGGAGCCAGTTCTGCTCTTCCTGGATCTCCAGCATGATCTGGATGAGATAGCTGGGATCATTGTGGTACTTGTCAACTAATGCATCGATGTGTGCGTTATCCATGTCGTTTATCCTTTAAAGGCGCAAAATGGTGAAATGGAGAAATTAAAAAATGGGAAAACCAAAAAGGCTGGTAAACCCATTTTCCTATTTCGCCATTTGCACATTTGCATCTCCTGATCCGTTCCCCTATTTCGCCATTTGCGCTGTTGTCGTTCCCATTCTTACGCTATGGCGTATCGTTTACTCTCCGAGTCGTACCGCACCAGTCGCTGCCTCGATGAGGCGTTGAGGTGCTTTGCTACCTCCGAGGGGGTCAGGCCCACCTTACTGGCGATGTCTGCCGTGGAGAGGGGTCCTTCCTTCAGGAGGGAGACGATCTGGCCGATGGCGAGCTTGTCGAAAATGGCCTCCTTGAATATCTTCCTTACCTCCGGACTGTTAAAAAACTCGTGATAGCGCTGCTCCTGTTCTCCGGACACCCTGAGGCTTCGGGGTGCTCGCAGCCTTTCGGTCTGGACCAGCTTTATGTAGGGGACAAGCTTCTGGACCTCTTCTATCCTCGATACGAGAACTGCCCTATCGATACCCTCACTTGAACCCAGTGGCCCCAATTCCGTGACCTGCCGGCCGAAGTCGTTCATGATATTCGCAAACCTAATTCCTTCACCCGCGGAAACCCACTCCAGCCTGAGGCGGTCTGGATTGACGCCCACGTGCCCGAGCAGCTTCTTGGCGATGGTTACCACGCTTAAGGCATCGTAGTTTCCGTTCGTAATATAATGACAGTCGTCAAGATGGCAGCCGCCGATAAACATGGCGTCCTGCCCGGTCGAGAAGGCGAGGAGTATGTGAGCCAGGTCAACCCGGGCCGAGCACATTACCCTTATAATTCTTATGTAGGGGGGGTACTGGAAGCGGGATACCCCGCAAAGATCAGCCCCGCCGTAACAGCACCAGTTGCATATGATACCCAAAATTTTCGGTTTAAACTTGCCGCCTGAAGCCATAATTATCTATCCTCCTTGCTTATTGAGCAGCTCTCTCAGCGCGAAAACAGGTTCAGTTGGATGCCCCGCTAACTGCCTCGTCAATCTCTTCGGCGGACTCTTCCTGCGGGGCTGCGGCCCTGATCTGGGCGAAAAGCTCGTCATCGGTATAGTGCTTAAGAGCAATTGCGCCCGTTGGGCATTTGGGGTTACACAGTCCATCGCCTTTACACAGCACGGGGGTGACCCTGGCCTTTCTGCCTTTGCCAGGGCTTTCGTAGAAGTCGATGGCCCCGTAGGTGCAGGCGGTGATGCAGGCGCCGCAGGAGATACACTTGTCCTCGTCTACCGCGCACACGGAGCCTGAGGCGACGACCGTGCCATTCGCGAGGAGAGTCAGGGCCCGGCCTGCTGCCCCATAGGCCTGGCCCACGGTTTCGGGTATAAGCTTCGGATAATGGGCGATACCGCAGAGGTAAATGCCTTCGGCCCCGAAATCCACAGGCCGCAACTTTACATGGGCCTCGGAAAAGAACTCATCAGGGCTCAAGGCCACCTTGAATAGCTGGGCTATTTCTTTTCTGTCTCCGGAGGGGACGACAGCGGCGGCTAAGGCAACGAGGTCGGCATCAACTTCGAGCTTCTTTCCGAGCACGTAGTCGGGGAGGGTGACCTTAAGGACGTTCCGACCGCCTTCAGCCTGTCCTGGTTCAACGGATGGTTCGGTTCCTTGCTCATAACGGACGAACTTGACGCCTTTGCCTGCTGCTTCGCGGTAGTAATCCTCTTTGAATCCGTAGGTCCTCACATCGCGGAAAAGCATGTAGACATCGATCTCGGGGTTCTTCTCTTTGAGGAGGATGGCATTTTTGATGGACTCGCTGCAACATATCCTGCTGCAGTAGTTTCTTTCTTCATTGCGGCAGCCCACGCACTGGATCATGACGATACTCTGGGCAGTCGTGACCTTTTCATCGTTCTGCACGATTTTCTCTTCCAGTTCGAGATGAGTCATAACCCTTTCATCCTGACCATAGAGATATTCGGTGGGCTGGTAGACCTCCGCTCCGGTAGCGATGACGGTTGCACCGTGCTTAATCTCTGTGACCCCCCGGTTTGATTTTACTTTGGTAAGGAAGTTGCCTACGTAACCGGCAGCGCTGGTGATGGTGGCGTCAGTAAAGACATGGAGCGTGGGATGGCTGTATACCTTCTCGATAAGATCACGAAGATACGCCTGAACATCCATTCCTTCCAGAGTGGTGTGAATCTTTCTTGCCATTCCGCCGAGGTCCTTCTCTTTTTCCACGAGAAATACCTCGTGTCCCTGATTGGCAATGGACAAGGCACTTGTCATGCCTGCTATGCCTCCACCAACGACGAGGGCTCTCTTGTCCACGGGAAGATCGAACTCCTGTAACGGCTCCAAATGACAGGCCCGTGCCACGGACATCCTGATGATGTCCTGCGCCTTTTGAGTGGCCTCTTCCTTTTCCTTCGAATGTACCCAGGAACAATGTTCCCGAATATTGGCCATATCGTAGTAGTATTGGTTGATCCCCGCTTCACGTAAGGTGTCGCGGAAGAGGGGCTCATGGGTCCTCGGGGTACAGGCGGCAACGATCACGCGGTTGAGGCCTCTTTCCTTGATATCCTTAGCCAGCATAGCGGCAGCCTCTGTTGAGCATATGAAGAGACTCTCCTCGGCGTGAACCACGTTAGGCAAGGAGAGGGCATACTCGACCGTGGAAGGAACGTTGACGATCCTGCCGATGTTGGCGCCACAGTGGCAGACATAGACGCCCACCCTTGGATCCTCCTGAGAGACGTCCCTTTCTTCGGGATAAACCCGTTCCTTGGAAAGGTTCCCTCTCCGGTAATTGAGCAGCTCACCGCACTGGGAACCTGCCCCGCATCCTGTGACAACCGACTCAGGGATGTCCACAGGACCCTGGAAGGCGCCACTTACAAACACACCTGGACGGGATGTTTCCATGGGGTTAAAGGGGTTAACTTTACAGAATCCGTGACCGTTGAGTTCAACGCCGAAGGTATTTGCCAGACCCTGAAAGTTGTGAGGCGGATTCAACCCGACAGACAACACTACCATATCGAATTCTTCCTCTTTGACGCCGTTATCAAAGGTGGAATACCGTATAGTGACATTCTTTGTCACGGGGTCCTCTTTGACGATTGATGGATAGCTCCTGATGAACCGTGTGTTCGGAAGCCTTTCGGTTCTCTGGTAGAATCGCTCGAAATCCTTGCCGTAGGAGCGGATGTCGTTGTGGAAGATGGTACAGTGGGCATCGGCATCATGGTCTTTTGTGAGGATGACCTGCTTCTGGGTATAGGTGCAGCACACGGCTGAACAATAGCTGTTACCCCCCTCTATAACCTGGCGGGAGCCGACGCAGTGAAGCCAGGCGATGTTGTGGGGATGTTTCTCGTCTGAGGCACGTAGTATCTCGCCTTCGTAGGGTCCCGTCGCACAGAGCAATCTCTCATAGTCCATGCTGGTGACCACATTCTGGAAGTCGCCGTAGTGATATTCTTCCCTCACCTTTGGGTCGAAAGGCTCAAAGCCCGGCGCCAGGATGATGGCGCCCACCTTGACCTCTACCTTTTCTCCTGTCTGGGTGAAATCGATAGCGTTTGTTTTGCAAACGGCTTGGCAGATTTTGCATTTGCCTTCTTTCAGGTAGAGGCAGCTATCGTCAATGTAGGGTTTGAGGGGGATGGCCTGGGCGAAGTAGATGTGCACGGCCTTGTTGTCCGATATCCCCTGATTAAACTGATCCGGGTAGACAACCGGGCAGTACTCGACACACACCGTACAACCCGTGCATTTGCTCTCATTTACGTACCGGGGTTTTTTTACTACAGTGACGGTGAAATCTCCTGCTACACCCTCAACGTTCTGAACCTCCGTATAGGA
>DCUF01000075.1 GCA_002328485.1 Deltaproteobacteria bacterium UBA2221 | reverse complement strand
GTCATGATTGTCGGCATTTGGGAGAGAGGTCGACCCATGGTGCCCACGCCCGACAAGCTGATTACCAGAAACACGGTGCTTCTCCTTGCCGGAACCGAAGACCAGATTGCCACCTATGACGACGTTTATTCCATTTACCAGATGTACCAGCATGCCGGAGACCCGGTTATTATCATTGGAGGGGGCCGGGTTGGTAACGCGATTGTGGAACGTTTCGCGGAACGGGAGGTGCCGTTCCTGATTGTGGAGAAAAACCCGAGGAGGGTAGGAGACAGCTCTCATACGGTCCTCGGAGATGCAGCCGACCTTGGTACGCTCAAGAAGGCCTGGATAGAGAAAGCGCCGGCAGCCCTCATCACAACCCATGACGATGCGACCAACATATATCTGACCAAGTATTTTAGAAGCCTGAGGCCGGACCTTCAGATTATCAGCAGGGCCAATCAGGATCGAAATGTGTCGACCCTTCACCGAGCCGGAGCAGACTTCGTGATGTCTTACCCGATACTGGGGGTTGATGCCGTGTTCAGCGCTCTGGCGGAAGGGGATGTCCTGATGCTGGTTGAGGGTTTGACGCTGTTTCGGGTCCAGACACCACCATCCCTCGCTGGGGTTACGCTCGCAGGTTCACACGTCCGTCAGGAAACGGGCTGTAGTGTTGTTGCCATCCAGTGCCAGGGGAGATTCATGGTAAACCCGAGTCCTTCCGTGGCTATCCCCAAAGATTCCGAATTAATCGTCGTAGGAACCTACGAGGGAGAACGGCAATTCTTCCGGGCCTATTTCAAGGGGTGACATCTCAGATGGGTACTGCGGGGACATCCTGCGCCCCTGTTAACCCCAAAATGAACACTGACTAAGAAATCCACGGCAAAAACCATTCTATCGAAGAGCACGGTGCGCCAAAGTGCTCATTATGGCAAAAAAAAGAAGGTTGTGGGATCAGAGGGTGTGTGACCAGGGCAGCGGTATTTTGACCCCTCTATTCCCTCAGTCCGTACTCCCTCATTTTCTGTCTCAGCGTGGGTCGGGAGATTCCGAGGGCTTCGCAGGCCCTGCCCAGGTGCCATTCCGTACGGTTCAAGACCCTCAAGATGTACTCCCGCTCGTACTCCTGGAGACTCATTGCCGCCCCTGAAGGCTTGTCCTGTGTTTCCGCTTGTTGTTCATCGGCCTTGCTCAGGAGAGGGGCGAGGGTGTCGGTATCTATGACGTCGCCATGGGTGCCCATGACAGCACGGGTGAGGACGTTCTCCAGCTCGCGTACGTTCCCCGGCCATTCATACCCCATGAGGGAATTCATCGCATCGGTTTCGACCCTCTTTATTGATAGACCCAATTCCTGGTTTATCCGCGTAATCAGGTAGTCGACAAGAAGGGGAATATCCGATGTCCGTTCTCTCAGCGGCGGGAGCTTGATAGTCGCCACGCTCAGCCGGTAGTAGAGGTCTTCCCGGAACTGGCCGGCGCGGACCATCTTCCGCAGATCGCGGTTTGTTGCGGCGATGAATCGGGCGTTGGAATGGAGCTTTTTCTCTCCTCCCACCCGCTCGAACTCCTTTTCCTGTAAAAAACGAAGAAGTTTGGCCTGTATGTCCAGGGGGATCTCCCCAACCTCGTCGAGGAGAATGGTTCCCTGGGCAGCCAACTCGACTTTGCCCCGTTTGGCGTTGGTCGCTCCTGTAAAAGACCCCTTTTCATGGCCGAATAGCTCGCTTTCAAGGAGGGTAGGCACGATAGTAGAACAGTTTATGACGATAAAGGGCTCGTCTTTGGAGCTGCTATGGCTATGGATCGCCTGGGCAACCAGTTCCTTTCCGGTCCCTGTCTCCCCTTCAATGAGAACGGTTACACGGTTCTCCGAGACTCTGCCCACAGCCTTGAAGATCTCTTTCATGACAGCGCTTTTGCCGATGATCATCTGCCGCTCGTAAAGCAGCGAGCCATTAAGGGAGATGGTATCCCGTGAGAGAGGACTTGAAACCTTCAGCGCCTTCCTTACCGCCCGTTCCAGCTCATCCACATCGATCGGTTTGGGGATGTACTCGAATGCCCCAAGCTTCACCGTCCTGATGGTGGTCTCCATATCATGAAAGGCGGTTATCATGATGATGGGGGTTGTGTTTTTTTGGCGCCGCAGCTCCTCGATTACCTGGAACCCATCCTTGTCGGGTAAACGGATATCGAGAATAATCACGTCGGGCTGAAAGGTGGAAGTCCTCTCAAGGCCTTCCCGTGCCGTGCCTGCGCAGGCAACCTCATAGTCGCTGTCACTGAAGAACATCTCCAACGACTCCAGTAACGACTGCTCATCATCGACAATCAAGACCTTCTTGCGCTTCATGTCTCATCCCTTATGGGAAAGGTAATCCGGAAATGGGTTCCTTTCCCGATAGTGGATTTGACGCTCACCCGTCCACCGTGGGCTTCCACGATCTTCTTCGCATTGTAAAGCCCAAGCCCCGTCCCTTTCTTCTTGCTGCTAAAAAAGGGGTCAAAAATGTAGGGGAGATCGGCCTCACTGATGCCAGGACCGGAATCGTGGATGTCCAGCAGCACATCATTGTTGTGGCGAAACGAGCTCCGGGTGAGGATTGAGATCCTGCCCTCCTCCGCCAGGGCCTCGATTGAGTTAAGCAGAATGTTTATCACTGCCTGCTCCATCTTGTCGCGATCGAGAAGCAGAACCGGGAGGTGTCTGGCGCGGCGTTTCCAAACGCCGATACGTCTCTCCTGGATCTTCTCGAAGAGAATATCGAGGCAGGAATCGATAACGTCGTTGATGGAAACAGGCTCGATGGTCAGCCGCAGGGGTTTCGCCGAGTCCAGCATCTCGGTCAGGATACGCTCCAATCTCGATATCTCTTTCGCAATGATCTCCCCCCGTTTCTGGTCATTTCCGTCCAACCTCAGGTTTTTGGAGAGAATCTGCACATTGATCTTGATTGCAGCCAACGGATTTCTTAACTCGTGGGCCAGCGATGTGGTCAGTTGCCCGATGTGGGCAAACCGTTCCGATTCACGGATGCGCCGTTCCATCTCTATCCGTTCCGTAATATCCCGGCAGACGCCGGCCACGGCCCTCTCACCCTGGAAGGTGATGACCTGTACCTTGTTCTCGGTGGGCCAGTTTCTCCCGTCCTTGTTAAGGCGGTAGTAGGTATAGAGACTCTGGGTATTCCTGCCGGAGATCCGCCCGTTGTAGAACCTGAGCACATTGGGCAGCGATTCGTCCGCCACGAAGTCGGTAAACGGCCTGTCCATGACATCATCTGCAGAATAGCCGTGCATGTCGCAGAAGGCCCGGTTGGCAAAGACAATCCTTCCGTTCTGACTGACAAAATAGCCGTCGTTGATCTCTTCAACCAGCATGCGGTATTTCGCCTCCGAATCGGAAAGTTCGCCGGTCCGCTTCTCCACTTCTCTCTCCAGATCATGGGCATATTCCCTGATCTGCTTTTCGTGGACTGACTGGAAGTAGTTACTGAAACGGGTGATGGTGTAGAAGAGACAGTGATTCAGCCTGGGCAGGGCGAAAGAAAGCTCGGTCGGGGTCAATTCAGTCAGAAATATGGGCAAAACGACGGTTCTGTACAACTCGTAGGCGTGCTGAACCTCGGAGAGATTAAAATCGCCCTTGAGCCTCAGACCGGTTATCCATTCTATGTGGGCATCGATCAGGGAATAGTCATTATAGACCAGTACGGCGAAACTCGCATCATTTGCCCCGGACACCGTGCCGTGCAGTTCTTCGATCGGTCGGGCGCGGTAACGTTCGCTGACCGTGGTGTGGAGGCGCTCCGCCCAGTCTCTTATAATCCCTTCTCGGTGTTTTTCCAGAATACTGGCGAGGGGCACAAGCAGATTGTAACGTCTTCACAGTAGATGTCAAGAAGTTGCTGATGATACGGGAATCGACCCGTTACCGTCTTATCTTTCCTTGAGACTCTCCATCATGTCCTTATAGTAAAGCTTCTTCTTCTTGAGGACCTTCACCTCTTGTTCCTCTTGAGCGGTCAGAAACGGCTTGTCCTGAAGAGCCTGCAACTGATCGTGAAGCGACTGGTGCATGGCCTTGGCCTCCTGGTACTGTTCCTCCCTGCTCTTTGTCTCTTCCATCTAAGATGCCCCCTTGTGTAGCCTGGTTTTCCTCTTTGCTGATACGATACGGCTGAGGGATGTTGGCTGCTTTTGATCTCTCGCATCCCTGAGGCAAGAAGCACACTCGGTAAGCAACGGACATCCCATCTGTAATTATACATCGTATCATGCCAGTTACAATGGGGTGGAAATGAAGTCCCTTGTTTGGGGAGTCGGCGCGGCAACAATGGCATGATAAGGATCGACTTGTCTGGGAGGTGAAGGGCGCATACTCCACTCTCCATACCTGGGCACATTGGCGGCCCCGCCCTTTCCGAGGCCTGCTCTATCTTCATTGCGACCCTCCCCCTCCGTTACGAGGACATTTTTCTTGTTGCGAGATCAACCTTGCGACCTATATAATTATATCCGTCTAAGCGTATATAATATGACGTAAGGGGGTTCAAGGCTTTGGATAAGCTTGCCCAATACTTTCGGGCTCTTTCCGAAGAAATCAGATTAAGGATCGTCATGCTCCTCACCCATGGGGAGCTCTGTGTCTGCGACATCATGGACGTACTTGGAGAGCCTCAGTCCAAGATCTCCCGCCACCTCTCCTACCTCAAACATTCAGGGCTCGTTACAGGGAAACGGGTCGGCGTGTGGATGCATTATATGCTCACCGATCCCCGGGATCCGACCCTTGATGCCCAGATAGAGTTTATGCGGGAACGTCTCTCCCATCTGCCCGCCTTCAAGGACGACATGGCAAAGATGGAGACCCTGAAAGAGCAGAAGCGATGTTCGGGACCGAGGCCCCGGACAGGCAGGCCAAGACGCCCAAAGCCCGATGAGAAATAGCTCATAGAGTCTAAACGTTCGAAATAGATAGGGAGGAACTGTATGGCTTCAGAACAGATCGGTAAACGGCTCTCTTTTCTCGATCGTTTCCTGACATTGTGGATCTTTCTGGCCATGTTTGTCGGGGTGGGGTGGGGCTACCTGTCGCCCGGCGTCGTGGACTTCTGGAACCAGTTTCAAAGTGGAACCACAAACATCCCCATTGCCATCGGCCTCATTCTCATGATGTACCCACCCCTCGCAAAGGTGCGTTACGAGGAACTCGGGGAGGTCTTCAAGAACTTCAAGGTTCTCGGCCTGTCGCTTGTACAAAACTGGGTAGTAGGACCGATTCTGATGTTCGTCCTCGCCATCCTCTTTCTACGAGGTTATCCGGATTACATGGTAGGCCTCATCATGATCGGTCTTGCCCGGTGTATCGCCATGGTCATCGTGTGGAATGACCTTGCCCAGGGGGATACGGAATATTGCGCTGGTCTCGTGGCCTTCAACTCTATCTTCCAGGTCCTTTTCTTCTCTGTTTACGCCTATATCTTTATCACGGTACTGCCTCCGCTGCTAGGCCTCACCGGTGTCCTTGTCAATATCACTATCGGGCAGATCGCCGAAAGCGTTTTCATCTATCTTGGCATCCCCTTCATCGCCGGGTTCGTCACCAACATTGTCTTAACCCGCATCAAGGGCAAAGCATGGTACTACAACCATTTCATCCCCAAAATCAGCCCGATCACGCTGATCGCCCTGCTGTTCACCATCTTCGTCATGTTCAGCCTCAAGGGCGACCTCATCGTCGAGATCCC
>DCUF01000004.1 GCA_002328485.1 Deltaproteobacteria bacterium UBA2221 | reverse complement strand
AGAGTCCAAATGCGTTTGCCCTGCCCCTATCAGTCTTACACCTTACAATCTCTGCGCCAATCTGCTATTTTACTATGTCCCGTTTAGGTCGGGGTAAATCGAGGGGGAAGGTTATGGATCAGAAAGAGAAGATATTGATCGTTCTGGGTAGCGCAAGTGATTTGCCTGTTATGGAGGACGGAGTGGCTATTCTCCGGGAGATGGACGTTCCGTTTCGCATGGAGATTTCATCCGCTCACCGCCATCCTGAAAGAACCGTATCACTGGCGAGGCAAGCCCGGTCCCAGGGGATTGAGGTGATTATCGCAGGGGCTGGTCTCGCTGCCCATCTACCGGGCGTAGTTGCGGCTTACACCTCTCTTCCTGTGATCGGCATACCCTTGCAGGGAGGTGCCCTTGCGGGAGTCGACGCCTTGCTCTCTATTGTTCAGATGCCCAAGGGTGTTCCGGTCGCTACGGTGGGGATCAACGCCTCCAGGAATGCAGCAATCCTTGCTTGCCAGATTCTTGGAATCAAATATCCCGAGGTGGCTGTTCGGCTCGATACCCTGAAGGAGCGCATGAAGGCAGAGGTAGAGGAAAGTGCAAAGAGTGTGAGGTTATAGATTTTTCCGCCGGACTTTGAGTCCGTAAGCCTTTGCCGCAGGAACAATGCCTCAGGGTCTGCATCCCTCGGCGGGTAATCCCCGTCAAGGGATTGCCCTACGGGGCAAAAAGGCCGATAGTGTGCCATCGAATTGCCGATAATCGGGATAAAGCGTACACGAAGGAAGCACTCCCTATTGTAATCTGAAAGTTGGTAGAGGAAAGGAGAGTACGTGAAAAGAAAGGTTCTCCTTGCAATGGCAGGCGCGGACGAAGGCGAGGTTCTCCGCGATAGTCTTAGCGGCCCTTTTGAAATCGTCACCATAACCTCTCCGAAGGAGATCCCCCCTCGTCTCGACGAGATCGACTGCCTGCTTCTTGACCATAAATTCTCAGATCTCTGGGGTATGGACTTTATGACCGGGGTGCTGGCCAGGTCGTATCTGCCCGTTCTGGTACTGACACCGCCCGACAACTCCAGATGCGCGATCGATGCCATCAAGGCCGGGGCCTACAACTATATTGTCAAATTCGGTGCCTTTCATGAGCTGCTCAACGTTTCCATCAGTGAGGCGATTAACAAGTTCAGCCAGATCGAACAGATGAGGCAGACGATTATCTCCCTGAAGGAAAGGATCGTGGAGCTGGAACAGGGGTTTGGTCAAACCGCTAAGCCCCAGGGGTCTGTTGACGAAGTCCGCTTTGAGCCGCAAAAGAAATCGACGATCATCAATGAAATCGCCATTCGCCTTAAGCAAGGGGAGATCAACCTCCCATCCATCCCCGAGATCAATGTCAAGTTTCGGCAGCTTGTGGATGCCGGGGCGGGTTACAGGGAGATAGCGGACCTCCTCAAGCAGGACGTGGCAATCTCGTCCAAGCTTATCAGCGTTTCCAATTCAGCCATGTATAGGGGTATGTCGGAAAATAAGAATCTCGAACAATGTATCGCGAGGCTGGGGATGCAGACGATTCAGCAGTACGTTAACGTGATCAGCAACAGATCACTTTACACGGTGCGTGAAAAGAAGTATCTCCCCTTTATCGAGCGCCTCTGGCAACACTCCCTGGCCTGCGCTTACGCCTCCCAAACGACGGTTCACCTGTTGGGCATGAAATCAGAGAACGACCCGTTTACCCTGGGACTGTTTCATGATCTGGGTAAGCTCGTCCTTCTGCAGATACTAGCGGAGTTGGAAATGAAAGGGAGCGTGCCTGGCCAGATTGGCGAAGAGGAATTCTTGAACACCGTTCAAGCGAATCATTGCCAGTTCGGTTCAGTGCTCCTCAAAAGATGGAATTTCTCCGACATCTATACCGTGATTGCCCTTCATCATCACGCTCCAGGGGAGGTCGATAACATCCCCGATGATCTGCTCATCGTTCATTTTGCCAATTCTCTGGTTAACGAGGTGGGATACCGGTTCATGCCCGATCGTGCTCCACCCCTGATGAGTGCCGAATCGAGCCGTCGTCTCGGTGTCAAATAGGAGACCGCCGATGAGATCAAGGCCACGGTATTCGAGTTCATGGATGAGATGGAGCAGTTGTTCCGCTAAAGAAAAGCCAGAGGAGCAGAAGAAGAGACGACATGGCACCTGTGCGATAAGACCTTTCGCCCCTGGTAGACAAATCATCCTGACTTTGCATGCCCTTTTGGCATAGAGTGAGTCCATGAAAACGATCGTGCTCCTGGCCATCTCAAACGTCTTTATGACCATTGCGTGGTACGGCCACCTCAAGTTCAAGCAGTCCACCCTCTGGAAAGTAATTCTGGTGAGCTGGCTCATCGCCTTTGTTGAGTACTGTTTTCAGGTCCCCGCGAATCGAATCGGCCATCGTGATTTTTCGGCGGCACAGCTTAAGATTATTCAGGAAGTCATCACGCTCGTGATTTTTGCCGTCTTTTCCATTGTCTATCTTAAAGAAGGCTTCAGGTGGAACTACGGGGTCGCCTTTGTCCTGATCATCGGTGCGGTTTTTTTTATGTTCAAATCATAAGAAAGACGGCGAGGCGGCAAAATCGCATAGCGTTGAAGTGGGAAGAGAAACGTCTTGTCCCCCCATTTCGCTATTTCACTATCGCCCCATTTGTGTTCTTGTCGTCATGCAGCGACCAACAACGGGGGTGAGAGGGGGAGGGCTCCGCCAGCCTTGCTGGTGGAGAGGGAGACGCAAGCCCCTATGGTTGATTGACAAGGAACACCCGTTTTGATACCTTTCTCTTAATGTTCAACGCCATTACCGATGTTGAAGGCATCAAGGTCGGGCACGCATCCGACTTTGTCGGATATACGGGCTGCTCCGTGATTTTGTGTGAACAAGGTGCGGTCTGCGGCATCGATATCCGGGGAAGCGCGGCAGGGACCCGTCAGATCGACGCCCTGAGCATCAACCATGTTGTGGAGCAGGTCCACTCGATCCTCCTGTGCGGGGGTAGCTCTTTTGGCCTGGACGCCTCGACTGGTGTCATGAGGTACCTTGAGGAAAGAGGGGTTGGCTTCGACGTGGGTGTCATGAAGATACCTATTGTCCCTACCGCTGTTATATTTGACCTTGTCTTCGGTGACCACAGGTCGCGCCCGACACCGCAGATGGGCTTTGAGGCGTGCCTCAACGCATCTGAAAAGGTTGAAGAAGGGAGCGTCGGCGTGGGTGTAGGGGCGACAGTGGGGAAGCTCTTCGCCCTTTCCAGGGCCATGAAAGGCGGGGTCGGCACGGCGAGCGTCGCAACGCCTGACGGATGCATTGTTGGTGCCTTCGTGGTCGTTAATGCCTTTGGAGATATTATTGACAATCAGACGGGCAAGATCATAGCCGGACTGCGAGGGGAGGGGGGTCTCCCCGTTTTTGCCAGTACCGTCGACTGCCTCAAGAAGGGCCAGACGAAGAAACAATTCGGTATGGAGAATACCACACTGGGTGTCATAGCAACCAACGCGCAGTTCAATAAGAGAGAGATCACCAAAGTGGCTCAGATGGCCCAAGGTGGACTCATAAAGACGATTAGTCCCGTCCACACAACCTTCGATGGGGACCTTGTTTTTGCGATGGCCACGGGTAGGGTGGATGCAGACGTCAACCGCATTGGCGTGCTGGCGGAATTTGTGCTTGCAGAGGCAGTGAAGCGGGCCGTCAAGAAGGCAGATGGATTCGGGAAGATTCCTGCCTGCAAGGATGTCTTGAAAGACCGGAAATCCGGTTCTTCCCCAGCGCGATAGATTACAAAAGAAGGTCACGTGGAAAAGTATAAGGAGGTTGCACTACTCATCCGGGATCTGGGCCACGTTGTTGCCTTCACCGGTGCCGGCATATCGGTCGACGCGGGGATACCGGCCTTCCGTGGCGGACAGGGGCTCTGGGAGAAATATGATCCCATGGAGTACGCCCATATAAATTCCTTTTCCAGGAATCCCGCGAAGGTATGGACCATGCTCCGTGAGATGGCGCAGGTGATTTTCGAGGCCAAACCCTCTCCGGCCCATCTGGCCCTGAGCGAGTTGGAGCATCTCGGTTTTCTCGACGCCGTTATCACACAGAACGTAGACGGCCTCCACCAGATTGCCGGCAACAGCAACGTCATCGAATACCATGGCAACCATCGTCGTCTTATCTGCCCTCGTTGTTCGGCGAAGATTCCTTTTAGCGAAGACCTTGCCGTGATTTCCCCTTTCCCTACCTGTGATCATTGCGGGGAACCCTTGAAACCGGACGTCGTCTTGTTTGGAGAGCAGATACCTTTCTCAGAGGCAGCCAGGGCCAGCGAAGCGGCCAGAGGGTGCCGAATACTGATGATCATCGGAACATCTGGAGTAGTCTATCCGGCAGCGGAGCTGCCCTACACCGCCCATTCATGCGGGGCCAAGGTGGTGGAGATCAATGTCTCACCCACTCCCTTCACCTCATCTATCTGTGATTATTTCCTCGAAGGAAGCGCGTCGGATATACTGCCTCGGGTTATGCAATACCTGTCCGGCTGATTCGGAGCAGACCCGGCGCGACCTGAGGAGGCGGACGGAATCGGGCTCTCTCCTCACTGACGGTCTTTGTGCGTCAAGAGGCGAAAAGATTGTAACGGGTTTTCCCGCAGCCTAGTGCGGTGAACCTGCAGCCGCGATCCGGGAAAACCGGTCCTATAATGTGTCCGGGCAGGCACGACCATTCTCATTCAGTTCGATAGAAGGAGCGACATGGAACACACCTACGGTGTAATCATGGCGGGGGGCAAGGGAGAACGTTTCTGGCCGCTCAGCACAAAAAGGGTGCCGAAGCCATTTATCAGGCTTCTCGCCACCAACACGATGATACAGATGACGGTCGAACGGCTTCTCAAGATCGTTCCAGAAGACCGCATCATGGTGGTCCTTGGCGCTGAACACCTGGCGATAGCCCAAGAGCAGCTTTCCCTTTGGCCAGCGGTACGGTACCTGGTGGAGCCGGCCGGCAGGGATACAGCCCCTTGTATCGGTCTTGCTGCGGTGACGCTGCAACGGGAGGATCCCAAGGCCCTCATGGTTGTCGTGCCCTCGGATCACTACATCCCTGACCAATTTATCTTTGTCGAGACCATGCGCAAAGGCATTCGCCTGGCCCGGGACGACGCCCGTCTTGTCACCACGGGGATCAAGCCGACCCGCCCGGAAACGGGTTATGGGTATATTCAGGCGGGCAAGCGCCTCCCGTCTGATGTGCCGGATGGTTGTTTTGAGGTCCGGCGTTTTGTTGAAAAACCGGACGCCCGCCGGGCGGCTGATTACCTGGCTGAGGGCGGCTACTACTGGAATAGCGGCATCTTTATCTGGCAGGCCGACACGGTACTACGAGGCATCGCCAGGCATATGCCCCGCCTGGATCGGGGTCTCCAACAAATCCGTGCTGCTATGGACGCTGGCGATGAGGTGAAGAAGGATGAATTTTTTTGTGCCCTTGAAAAAAGGTCCATCGATTACGGGTTAATGGAAAAGGCCGAGAACGTGGTGATGCTGGAGGCTGGTTTCATCTGGGACGACGTGGGAACCTGGAGTTCCTTGCAGAGGGTGCTGCCCGCAGATGAGCGTGGAAATTGTATCCACGGAGAGGCGGTCTGCGTTGATACAAAAGGCTGTGTGATTTATGGGGAGGATGTGCCCGTCGGCACCATCGGGCTGGAGAACCTGATCGTTGTGGCATCGAAGCGGGGCGTTCTTGTCTGCCCGAAGGACCGCGACCAGGATGCCCGAAAGATCGCCGGGCATATGGAGAATGATGACTGAGACGGCAATCAAGAGCGACTGAACGGCATGGCTCAATCCTAAGAGAAGGTTGAAAAGGCTATGATATCGAAGGTATTTTCTGCGGCGCTCCATGGCATCAATGGAATCAAGGTTGAGGTTGAGGTAGATATTTCCTACGGCCTTCCGGCTTTCACCATTGTGGGCTTGCCTGAAACAGCGGTAAAGGAAAGCAGGGAGAGGGTGCGAAGCGCCATCAAGAACGCTGGTTTTGAATTTCCCAGCGATCGCATCACCATCAACCTAGCCCCAGCAGATGTAAGAAAGGAAGGCTCATCATTCGATCTTCCCATAGCCCTGGGAATGCTTGTCTCCATGAGCCAGATTGGTCAGGATCGAACGAGGGACTACCTCATTACCGGCGAGCTGTCTCTGGATGGAAGGGTGAAGCCCATTAAAGGGGTCCTACCCATGGCCATCCATGCCGCGGAGCAGGGGTTCAAGAGCATCATCGTCCCCCAAGAAAATGGACGTGAAGCGGCGGTGGTGAAGGGGATTGACGTATATGGCGCCACCCATCTCCTTGAGATAGTGCAGTTTTTCAAGGATAAGGTGCAGCTCGACCGGTTCGTCCCTGATGAGAACAGCCGAGAGCTCGACCGTCGGAATGAAAAATTCGACTTCTCAGACATCAAAGGCCAGAGTCAGGCAAAACGGGCCCTGGAGATTGCTGCGGCCGGCGGCCATAATGTGCTTATGGTTGGACCTCCGGGGTCGGGAAAGACCATGCTCGCTCGAAGAATGCCCACCATCCTTCCTTCGCTCAATTACGATGAAGCGATCGAGACCACCAAGATACACAGCATTGCCGGGCTGTTGAGGGACGATAAGTTTCTTGTGGTCGAAAAACCATTCCGGGCGCCCCACCACACCATCTCCGATGCCGGTCTTATCGGTGGCGGACAGGTTCCTAGGCCCGGAGAGATCAGCCTGGCTCACAACGGCGTGCTCTTTCTCGACGAATTCCCCGAATTTAAGAGGCATGTCCTCGATTCGCTGAGGCAGCCCATCGAAGATGGTGCCGTTGTCATCTCACGGGCGGCGCAAGCCGTCACATTTCCTGCCCGGTTCATGCTTCTGGCCGCTATGAACCCTTGTCCCTGTGGCTATTTCGGCGACAGCAGACGGGCCTGCACCTGCTCGCCTTCCCAGATACATAAGTACCGTTCCCGGTTGTCGGGCCCTCTCCTTGACAGAATCGACATACAGATCGAGGTTCCGCCCGTAAGTATCCGTGAGCTTTCTATGGACACGGAGGAAGAATCCTCGGGCACCATCCTGGGAAGGGTAAACACAGCCCGCAAAATCCAGGCTTCCCGGTTTAAAGGCAAAAGGATCTACTCCAATGGACGGATGGCTACGAGGATGATCAAGAGATATTGCCCCGCCACCGAAGGGGCAGAAGGATTACTGGAGAAAGCGGTTGAAAAATATGCCCTTTCACCCCGGGCCTATCACCGAATCCTCAAGCTTTCTCGGACTATTGCGGACCTGGAACCGAGCGAACTGATCGAAGAGGCCCACGTGGCAGAGGCCATTCAGTATCGTGTCCTCGATAAGAGAATGATGGCCTAGCTCCGCTCTCCGGCGGGCTTTCGCAAGGGTCGTATCATTACCCTCGCCGGCGCTGCCTCTACGCCGATTATCCGTAACGGCATACAGACGAGGTCGTACTGTCCGGGCTCTACCCCCCTTAGATTGAGACCTTCGATGATCCACACGCCCGCCTCGAGCAGTATCCGATGGACTTCAGGTTCGTTTGTGTTGAAACCGCCTATGGAAAGATAATCTATGCCAAGGGCGAGAACGCCTTTTTCCGCAAGAAATGAGGCGCCTTCGGTCGAGAGATAGACATAATCCTCCCTGAAGACAGGGCTCTCCCACAGAGAGGAGTTTCGAGTTTTGAAAAGGATCCGCTCCCCCGGCGATAGACTATGGGCCTGCAGGTCGTTGACGGAAATCACATGAGGGTCGGCAATCCCGATGACCCGCGCAGGACCGATCATGGCGGCGGCAGGCATCAGGTCGATGCCCTTGCCTTCGGGAATATAGTGGAGTGGGGCGTCAATGTGCGTGCCCAGGTGCACGGAGGCCGAAAGGCGGGAGATCATCGGGTCTTCATCATGGTTGGCGGGCAGGCGAGAGATTTCTACCGGCGGGTCACCCGGATAACTGATCATGCCATTCACCAGGGGGACCGAAACATCTATCCAGGGCGCGTTCTCTTCCATATTGACCCTCACGATTCCAGACATGCTCAAGATTACCACAAAAGAATGGCATTGGAGATCCCCAACCCACTGGAGACCACGGAGCCTTTTGTATTTCCCTGACCAAGTGTTAATCTATACGAAAAGAGAATCAGCTATCTGGAGACTTACTATGGGAGGGGGGCAATGAGAATTCAGGTGACCTTTCGTGGGATAGCTCATCTCTACAAGGTGATGAACAAAAAGTGGACGATCGAGATCGACGTCCCAGGAAACACCGTGGCCGATGTCATCACCGCCCTGACCAGGAAGTATGGCCCCGTAATAAAGCAGACCCTTCTTGACGAAGAGGGGGACATCGATATGGAACTGCGGCTCTTTCATAACGAACGAAACTTCCTGACATACGGTCAGCGCATGCAGGTCGTGCTCAACAACGGCGATAGGCTTCTCTTTCTGGGTTTTGGGATTACCACGCAACCCGTATGATTACGGAAAGATATTGGCGGGAGGGTGCCGAGCGGCCGCGTCATCCCTCACCGTTTTTAGGGATAACCCCTGAAACGGTTCTTCGGCCTCACCGTGGCGGACAGGTCCATCGAGAACGGCGTCAGAGAAAGACCGAAGACCGCGGAGATGACGGGACAGAATGGGGAGAGGTTTGATAGAATAGGAACATCACGATTTGCTCTGTCGCTCGTGCGAAGGCCCCTATAATTCTCGCAGGAGCTGCAAATGATGCGCATCGACCCGGCTGTTGATCACTGCGGTCTTGCCCGACGGACCCCGCAACGGTATTGAGCATCAGGGAAAGGGTTCCTCTCGAAAAGACGCTCTTCATCGTTGCATCAAAATCGGGCACAACGGCTCAACCCCAAGCCTTTGGCGACTACTTCTTCCAGGAGATGAGATCGGTGAAGGGCGAGCTTGCCGGGGACAACTTCGTCGCCATAACCGACCCGGGGTCTGCTCTGGCGAATGAGGCACAGGAGAGGGGATACAGAAGAACCTTTCTCAACTTCAGGGACGTGGGCGGCCGTTACTCGGCTCTGACCTACTTCGGCCTCGTTCCAGCGGCCCTTATGGGCATCGATGTGGCCAGCCTTCTAAGGTCGGCTTCCGACATGGTGAACGCTTGCGGTCCCCTTGCTCCAGCCCGCAGGAATCCGGGCGTTGTCCTGGGTACGGCAATGGGGGAGTTGGCCCTTCTGGGAAGGGATAAGCTTACCTTCATCATGCCCAGGGAACTCTCCCTGTTCGATGCCTGGCTCGAACAACTCATCGCCGAAAGTACGGGCAAGGAGGAGAAAGGCATACTGCCGGTTGCGGGTGAGCCGCCCGCATCGCCCCAGGTCTATGGAGGGGATAGGGTCTTTGTCCGCATCCGGCTCAAGGGTGCCCAAGACAGCGGCCTCGACAATGCGGTAGCCTCCCTGAAGTCGGCCGGCCAGCCGGTACTGTCGGTGGATATGAAGGATCTTTTCGAGCTTGCCGGCCAGTTCTTCTTGTGGGAGGTTGCTACGGCAACAGCGGGTAGTCTGCTGGGGATTAACCCTTTTGATCAGCCGAACGTTCAGGAGAGCAAGGACAACACCAACCAATTGCTTGGCGCCGTGCGTCAAAGAGGAGCCCTGCCGGAACCGAGGCCCGCCCTTTTCGAGGGAGGGCTTGAATTCTACACTGATCGTGGGGAGGCATCCGCAAAAGACCTTCTCAAGGCCTTATTCTCGGGAGGACAAGCAGGTAGTTACCTTGCGATTCAGGCCTACCTGACCGAAACACCGGAAACGGTCATGGGCCTGGAGCGATTGAGGATTCTCGTTCGGGATCGTCTGCGCATGGCCACCACGGTTGGTTTTGGTCCCCGCTTTCTCCATTCCACCGGTCAACTGCATAAGGGTGGCCCGAATACCGGCTTATTCCTCCAGTTGACGGCCGACGACGGGGTTGACACGCCTATCCCTGGGCAGCCCTACACCTTTGGAACCTTCAAACAAGCCCAGGCCCTTGGAGATCTGGAGGCCCTGAGGAAGCATGGAAGACGAGCGCTCCGTGTCCATCTGGGCGGCGACGTACAGGGCGGCCTCGAAAAGCTTCACTGGTTGGCTGATAAAGCCGTTCCCCTGCCCTGACAGCAGAGCTTCAACGCTGGATAAGTCGTTTATCTGCTGCTATAATCTGCAGCTTGACGGAGGGCTACAGTGGCTGTGGAAAAAGGGTCGCACCATGGCGTAAATGACACCGGCGATGAGCGGAAGGACTATTCCTTCGGCTATCACAAGGTTTCTGCTGCTGAGAAGGACCGCTTGGTCCGTGACCACTTCACATCCATAGCCCGCAAATACGACTTCATGAATACCCTCCTGAGCTTCGGTCTCCACTACTGGTGGAAACGGGTTACCGTGAAGCGGATGCCCCTCCCGAAGGGTGCGAAGATTCTCGACGTCTGCGGCGGTACTGCCGATCTATCCCTGCTGGCCCTCAAACGATCTCGTGGCATCGGAGGGATCATTGTCTACGACATCAATTACGCCATGCTTCAGGCAGGAAAAGAAAAGATGGAAAGGAGCGGATTTAGCGAGCGAATAGAACGTGTGCAGGGCGACGCTGAGATCATGTCCTTCGCTGACAACACCTTCGACGGTGTTATGGTCGGGTTTGGGATTCGAAATTTCACCCACATGGAAAAGGGCCTTGCCGAGATGCACCGGGTACTGAAGCCGGGAGGGACCTTTGTCTGCCTGGAGTTTTCAAGACCCACCAGCCGGTTGTTCGGTGCCCTCTATGACTTCTATTCTTTTGTTGTGATGCCCCTCGCGGGGAGTATTTTTGCAGGTACTCGCAAGGCCTATACCTACCTCCCGGAATCGATTCGGCTTTTTCCGTCTGCTGATCGTCTGGCATCGATCCTCGGCGGATTGGGCTTCCGCGACGTGACTTACGAACGCATGACCAACGGAATCGCCGTTATCCACCGGGCCGTGAAAGCGTAGGGGCCAGAATCCTGGCCCGTTTCCGATTCTGCTATTTCTCCGTCGAGCCGGGTCTTCTCAGCCGGCGGCTGAGGGGGATGAAGATCCCCAGTAGGACCCCCATAAGAAAGGCAATCAAGCCGACAAAGGGAGGTCTCTTGATCCTTGTCTTGTTCTCCTCCTCGCTAGCCGTCCCGTCCATGGTACACCTCCTCAATGGATTTTCTTGATCGGAAATGTCGTCGTGCCGACCTAGTAACTTATTACCAGGACCACGGGGCTGAGGGCAAGGACAAACAGAATGAATGCCCATGCGTGACCGAGTGGAGGGCGATGACCCTACCCCTCGGCATGGTGGGGCGTTCTTTCTCTATTCGCCGCCCTCCGGACGATCTTATGGAACGCAACCTATGCTGCGCTCGGCCTTTTGCTATTTACAAATAACCCGGTACCATTTAGGATTACGTGCATGTCAATACCTGTCGCCCCGTGGACTATTACGGCCCGAATCACCTGTTCGGTCGTCCCTCGCGTTCATCGGTGGCTTGACTTCTGGACCGACCGTGCAAGGGCGATCCCGGATGCTGAGCTTCGTCGACAGGCCCTGATGAGCATTGAAAAAAAGACCTTTCACTGCGAGGGCGGCGGGATCTACTCGGTCCTTGCGGGAGATTGCAGCGATGAAGCAATCCGCTTCATCGTGGCCTATCAGACAATCAGTGACTACCTGGACAACCTGTGCGATCGAAGCACCTCACTGGACCCTCGCGATTTTGCCGCTCTTCATGAATCCATGCGCGATGCCCTTACGCCAGGGGCCCCGTTCCGGGACTACTACCGCTATCGAAACGAGCGCGAAGACGGAGGTTACCTCGCAGATCTGGTGAGAGTATGCCAGGAGGTCCTTGTCTCAGCGCCTGCCTATCCTGATATTCAACCGTATCTCCACGAGCTCGAGGGCTACTATGCCGATCTGCAAATCCATAAGCATGTGCGTATTGAAGAGAGGGTCGATCGATTACAGCGATGGTTTGAAGCCAATCGGGACGGGCTACCCGATTTGAGATGGTACGAATTCTCTGCCAGTTCCGGTTCTACACTCGGGATCTTTGCGTTGGTTTCCTCCTCTTTCGATCAGAACTTTTCCGCTGATATGGCATCTGCGATCAGGCGGACCTATTTCCCCTGGGTCCAGGGACTCCACATACTCATGGATTATCTTGTGGACCAGGAGGAGGACCAAATCGGCGGTGATCTCAACTTCTGTTCCTATTATGAGAGTGATTCAGCGCTCGTGTCGCGGCTGACCCGTTTTCTTCAAGAGTCCGACAAAGCCGTTTCCGAACTACCCCATGCCGGTTTTCATCGTCTTGTCTGCCACGGTCTGGTCGGGCTCTACCTTGCTGACACAAAGGTGTCGGCCCAGGGCCGGGTGCGAAGGCTGGCCTTGAAGATGATCCGTGAAGGAGGAGGGGCAGTCCTTTTCTTCTTCCTCTTCTGTTGGGTTTACAGGCGGGTTAAAAGAAGAAAATAACTTCTCGCCGCAAACGATTCTGCGAAGGCCCTCTCGTACCAACCACCGTCCCCCCTCAACACCGCCTCTAAACCCATCATCAAAAAAGGATTCGCTTGCCGTCGAAAGTTCTATCCACTTCACTGGAGGTGTGCCCCCAAGCTCCCCCCGCGGTCAAAAAATTGCGAGGTTGTATGCTTACCCCCCCCACAATCTGGACACACCCTTAAGGTGGACAACCCCTCCTCTCTGTGAGTGATATAACTCAGGAAGGAGAATAGGGCAGCATGATAGATCACAGAAAGCGGTACGACAACACATTCAAAGCGAGGTAGTCCTCGAATCGTTTAAGAACGAGAAGACCATCGCCGAACTGGCAAGCGAGTATGGCGTCCATCCCAACCAGATCACCCAGTGGAGAAAACAGGCCTTAGAAAGTCTCCCCACGCTCTTCTCTTCCCATCAGGCTAAGAAGGACAAAGCCCACGAAGAAGAAATAAAGCAGATCGGCCAGCTCAAGGTTGAGGTGGAGTGGCTCAAAAAAGGCCGGGATTCTTAACTCCAGGAAAAAAGGGAGCTGATCGACACGAATAACAACACCCTATCTGGCTGTTCCCTCTATTTCTTACTCTCCGCCCCGCCTACGCCGATGAACGGTACTGCTCCCGCCCCGGTAACTTGTGGCAGTATTCCGTTCCATTTCTCTATTGCTTTGAGATTGGCCTCAACCCTTCTGAGTTCTATCAGGTCTGAAGAAATATTGGCGCGCTGCAGCCTTAAGGACTCGGCCTCCGCTTGTGCCGCGGTAACTTTCTGTTGTGCCTCGATCTTTATCCTGTCTAAGTCTCTCTTTGCCTTCAGCGCAAGCTGTTCCGCAGTCTGCTTGGCCTCGATGGCTTCCATGAATCCCTTTGAGAAGCTGAAACCCACGATGGAGAAGGCATCAACGGCTATATTGTTGAGGAGAAGCCTTTCGGTGAGGGCCGCTTTCATGGCATCGCTCACTGCCGGTCTCTTCGTGATTAGCTCCTCTGCGGTGTATTTGGCGGTAACAGCCTTTACCACTTCTTGAACGGCAGGGTCTATGATTCTCTCTTTAAAAGCAACGCCTATGGTCTGATAGACAACGTTCGCCTTATCGGGAATGATGTGATAATTGAGGACGACCCTCGAACTGACATCCTGCAAATCCGATGAGGCTGCCGCTGCCTCGGACTCCGACTTCTGCACCTTCACGTCCACATGGACAACCGTCTGCACAATGGGTATTCTCACATGCAGTCCTTCGCCCAGCACTCTGTTCTGAACTGCGCCGAAATTGAGTACAACGCCCCTTTCACCCGCCCCTATCTGAACAAAGGGACGGAAAAACAGAAGAATCAACAGAATTATCCCTACAATCAAAACCGGTCTTCTGGGTATCCTTCCCATTGCAGATCCCATTGCTTCCTTGGCCCTGTACAGTTCTCTTTCGTCCATCACATTTCCTCCCCATTCTTTATTGAGACAGCCAGCGCCGCCTTACCAAAGGCCGTATTTATGCACCGTCAAATACAAACGGGCCGCCACCGGAAGACTGTGCTTCTGATGGCGGCCCGGCCACTTTGCAACTACCCTTCAAGGACTATAAATCCCTGAACCCTTTGGTTTTAACAGTTCCTACTTAATTGTGTCGTAAAAGGAGTATACATTTTGTCCCCTCAGAAGTCAAAACCACAACGAGTTCCGTGTTCCCTTGATAGCGTGGCCCTCGACAGAACTTTCTATGGAGCCCGGGTAGAGACCAAGGAAATGGGATCAAGACGCTGTGTCCACCATAGGGAGAGCGGTCTTCCCCGTCTTTAGTGCGTACAGGGGCGTTAGCGCCACCAAGGAAAAAGAAAGAATGACCAGGGCAAGGCCCAACCCGATATGGTCCGCCAGAACGCCCACCACGAAGGCCATGACGGCGGTGTACAGCGCGGTCACCAGCGACCGCACGGAAAGGGATGTTGCCAGGACCTCCCGCGGGACCGTATCGCTTACATAGGTTACGCTCATGGGTGATCGCAGGTTCTGAATGACAAAAATGCCGGCGAAAAAAACAGTGGCGGCAAGATTGTAGCCCGCAAGATATGCCAGACCGCAAAGAACGCCCAGACCAAACCCGAGAAGCATCGTAAGATTCAGAGGACGGGTGAGGGTTGCGTATCGAGCGGCGAAGGGGCCAGACCCCCGACTCGCTCGTGAGCTCATCAGATAGATACCGCAGTAGATGATCCCGACCAGAACGGCCGAACGCTGTTTCTCGTGGAGAAAGACCAAGAGGGGGGAGGCGAGGGCCAGGCTCTTGATGACAGGCTGCAGGAAGTCCTTGATGGCATTATAGAACCCGTCGTAGATGCACACGTTGGTCGTTGCGCGCAGGGCACCGGAAACCCTGGATGTGCTTTTGAAGCGCTGCCAAATCACCGTGAAACCCTCCTTGACGCTGCCGTTGTTGTGGACCTCCCCATCGAGTTCCTGCGGATAGGAGAGCATCAGGAACAGATTGATGATATAGGGCAGGGCGGAGATCAGAAAGACTACGTCGTAGCGACCGCTGACGAAGACTATTCCCGCTGAGATAAGGGCGGAGACGGCCGAACCATTCTGCGACCACGAACGGGTGTGACCATAGTAATCGACCTTCTGGTCCTGCCAACCCTTTATCCTCAGGTATTCGAAGATCATGGCCTTGTGAGTCCCTCCCCGGAAGGCCTCACCAAAGGCGAAAAAGGTCATTCCCACCATCAAGAGCCAGTAGGCCAAGGCGTTATAGAAGACCAGGAAAGAGATAATGTAGGCCAGAAACGACAGTACCATGGAGCGCCTGCGGCCCCATGCATCAGCCATGATGCCGGTTGGCACCTCCAGAACGTTGGTCATGATCTCCCGATAGGCGTAGAGCATGCCGATCAGGGTAAAGCTCAGGTTCCTTTCCAACAGGAACAGGATCAGAAATGGCTCAAACAGTCTCAGGTTTTTGAGGAAGCCGTAGGCGCTGAACTTGGCATACTGAGAATCCTTTTTGTATTTCTCGGGCATGATATATGGATCGTCTACTGGAACCCGTCATCCCGACCGTCCATTGCCATAGCTATACCTGTCAGGCGCGTCTCCTCAAGAAAGAGACGAGGACGTCCTTGAAAAAGAACCCGTAGACGCAGGGGGCGAGGATGACGCTCAGTGCCAGAGGAAGGTATTGGGACGGTGACAGCACCCTGCGGACAGCGTAGACGGCAAGGAGGAGAACGAGGGCGGCGAGAACCGATTTTCCGAGGGCCAGACGGGTCTCGGGTGAGGGGCGGTAGCCTCTTTTGCGACAAAGCAGGAAGCAGAGCAGGCTAAAATTGTAGAGTGAGACGATGGATGTTGCGAGGGATATACCGAGATTCCCGAAATTCTTCATGAGCAAAAAGGCCAGCACCCCGTTAAGGGCGATGGAGGTAAGACCGATCATAGCCGGGGTCCGCACATCATGAAAGGCATTGAAGATACGCACGAAGCAGATAGAGAGGGCATAAAAGAGGAGCCCCGTGCTGTAGCCGATCAGCGCCCTGAATGTCATGTGGGTTTCTGTGGCGGTGAATGCCCCCCGCTCGTAGAGAATCTTCACAAAGACATCACCCCATAGGCAGAGGAAGATGGTCGAGGGGATCAATGTGATACAAAGGAGAACGATAGCGCTGTCTATATGGGAGAACATGGCCCTTGTATCATCTTCGTGATAAAGGGCCGATATCTTAGAGAAGAGAACCGTATAGGCGGGAACACCAAAGAGGCTGAAGGGAAGAATGAATATACGGAAGGCGTAAGCAAGAGAGGATACCTCGCCCGCCGGCAGATATGACCCGATGATCCTGCCGACGAAACTGTTAATCGGGACGATCGAGGTCGCGATAAGGGCTCCGGTGAAAAGCCTGCGTGCCTCGACGACGGATGGATGACGGAAGGAGGGGAATCCTGTGTAGTGGATTCCGTTCTTTCTCAGATAGGGTATCTGAACAAGTATCTGAACGACCGCGCCGACGCTGACACCGAGCGCCAGGCTGTAGATGCCGATCTTGCGGCCAAGAAACACGGCAAAGAGGATAAAAACGATATTCCATACGATGCCCGATATCTCAGGAGCTGCGAACTGCTCTTTGGCATTGAGAAAGGCCTTCATGATGGACAGAATCGCGTGAAGGGAGATAACAGGAATCATGATAATGAAGAGATTCCTCGCGATAAGCCTCCCGCCTACGCTGAAGCCCGGAGCAATAAGGGCCATGACGGGTGTGCTGAAAATCAGGAAAAATAACGATACGATTCCCGTTACCAGCACGGAAAGGTTGATAAATAAGGAGTAGATACGGGAAAACTCCTCCCGATCTGCCAGATACCGTGAGCAGACAGGGATGAGAAAAGCGCTCGTTGCGCCGGTGAAGAAGAGGTTCTGGATCATCTCCGGAAAGTTGAAAGAAACGACAAAGGCGTCAACAAGGATAGTAGCGCCGAAAAGATAGGCCTGAACTGCCTCGCGTATGTAGCCAAGAGGCCTGCTGATCAGCGTGATCAGCGTGATGATCGATCCTTTTCGGATGAGGTAATTGGCCGACGAGCGGGTCAAAGCGTGGCCACTTCAGGAACTTGGCGGAGACCAACAAGAAAATTATCGTGGTTCTTCTGTTTCAAAGGTCTTGTAGCTGATAGCTGATAGCTGTCTTTCCTGCCTCTATATGATTTCCCGACCGATATTTTTTCTTTTCACAATTCTTCTCAGCTTCCCGATGGCCCTGCTTTCAATCTGCCTGATCCTTTCCCTCGTTACGCCGAAGACTTTGCCGATGGCCTCGAGGGTTTGGGGCTCTTCCTCGTCAAGACCATAACGCATCATGATGACCTTTTTCTCGTCCTCACGGAGGTCGTCGAGCCAGGATGCAATCTCCTCGATCCGTTTTGACTGTTCCAGGGCCGAGAGCGGTTCGTCCTGGGTCGATCCCATCATTTCCTCGGCAGGAAAGCCCTCATCCTCCTCATACATGGATTCTATGGAATAGGTCTGGGTCACAATGGAAAAGAGATTTCGAACGAAATCGATGGGGATCTCCGTGGCGCTCACGATCTCCTCGGGCGTCGGCTCCCTGCCTTCACGCTCCAGATATCCATAGACGGTTTTGGAGATCTTCCTTATCCTTGTTGAGACGTGGACCGGCAGACGAATGGTGCGCGCATAGTTACAGATGGCCCTTTCGATGGCCTGGCGGATCCACCAGGTGGCNNCTGCACTGCTTTTCCAGGTTGAACTTTTCTACGGCTCGTATCAAGCCTATGTTGCCTTCCTCTATCATGTCCAGCATCGATAATCCATTGTTGAGATACTTCTTGGCTATCTTCACGACAAGACGAAGGTTGGCCTCGATCATGATTCGGCGGGCCTCCATATCACCAGCCGCCACGCGCGTCGCGAGGTCCCTTTCTTGATCGACAGTCATAACCGCCAATCTCCTCAAATCGCGCATATACAACTTTTCAGCCTGAAAATCTTCCTCTTCCAAGGGCTCAGTATTGTCCGGTTTATGTGTTACTTCCATCCGTGCTCACCTATAAGCTTAACAAAACGGCATCCACCGAGGCTTTCCTCTCTGTATGTATCTTCTGCCTCTTTCACATACATCTTGAGATCCTGGGTATACTCGTCGCCTATGGGGATAATCAGTTTTCCTCCCACACCAAGCTGCTGGAGCAGAGGGTCGGGGGCGTCCGGGGCCGCTGCCGTAGTAACGATACCATCATAGGGGCTGAATTCCTTTAGACCGTTTGTTCCATCCCCGATTCTGATAATAATATTTGCATATTTGAGGCTGTCAAGGACCTTCCGTGCCCTTTTCGCCAGAGGTGGAATCCTCTCGATGGAGTAGACCTCATCGGCCAATTCCGCTAGAATTGCCGCCTGGTATCCAGACCCTGTCCCCACCTCCAAGATCCGCTCCTTGCCGGTCAGTTGAAGTGCTTCGGTCATAAGGGCCACGATGTAGGGCTGCGAGATCGTCTGCTTTTCACCGATTGGAAGGGGGTGATCATCATAGGCTTGCGGCCACAGCGCTTCATCGAGAAAGAGATGACGAGGGACCTTCCTGAAAGCCTCTATGACACGACTATCGTGTATGCCGCGCTCTATGAGTTGTTGCCGGACCATCTGCTGCCGTTTGCCGGTATAGTCTGTAAACATTATTTGGAAAGCTCTCCTGCCCGATTCCTGGCCTCTTCGAGTGCCCGCACGAGTTTGCCCTTAAAGCCCTCCTCTTCCAGATAGATCAGACCCGCGATGGTCGTCCCGCCGGGTGAAGTCACCATCTCCTTCATGAGAGTGGGATGCATCCCCTCGACTTCGAGCATCTTCATGGTCCCTTTGATGGTTTGCGCGGCGAGAAGGCGCGATTTATCTCTGGGCAGGCCCATTCGGACACCTGCATCTATAAGGGCCTCCAAGAAATGCAAGACAAAGGCCGGTCCGCTTCCCCCCAGGGCAGTCACCGCATCCATGAGCCCTTCCGACACCTCTACAACCGTCCCGAGAGGCTTCAGAAGCTGACCGACCTCATGGATCTCCTCCGCCGTGACATGGTAGTTCGGACTAATCCCCATGGCTCCTTCAGCCACCTGAACGCAGATGTTCGGCATCACCCGGACCACCTTGGCCGGCTTCCCCAGCATAGATAGTATTGATGAGGTCGTGATACCTGCCATAATGGAGATGAGGAGCTTGGAATCTTCGACCGAGGGGCTGATGGCACGGAGCAGTCCTTCAGCATCCTGAGGTTTCACCGCGATGATCGTCTTGTGAGCCTCGGAGACCACCTGCACTGGTGCCGTAAAATCGACCTCGTATGTTTTTCTGATGAAATCAGCCCGGTCTGTCTTTGACTCGGCGCATATGACTTGCTCTTTCTGCACCTGAGACGAAAGCAAAGTGCGCAGAAGAGCCTCTCCCATATTTCCCAGCCCTATTATGCCGATTTGCCGCATGATCCCCCTCCCGTGTGTGCAGTTTATATCAGATAGACGTCATAATTAAAATAGAAAAAGCCATTGACTGCCTCCTTTACCCAACAATTCTGAAGCCTTTCTTTGCGGGTTGTTTCTTGAGTAGAATGTTGGTGGCGCCGGGGCCTCCTTCCTTCATCGGGGCACTTGAAAAGCCCGTGATCCATTTCCTGTGCATTGCCCTCATGATCCATTCCTTTAGTTTTTCTTTTAGAACGGGCCCTGCCTTTGACTTGAGACCTCTGCCGTGAATCACCTTTATGCACCGAAGATTGGAACGAATTGAATCCCTGAGAAACTCTTCGAACAAAGCCTCCCCGTCTTCCGACGTATAGCCGTGAAGATCCAAAACCTTCTGTACCGAAAACTCTCCCCTTCGCAGTTTCTCCATGGTAAGAGGATTGATATCTTCTGCATATCCTTCCATGTATTCGGGCAGATCGATCGTGTTTATCCCATGTCTCTCATCCAGTATCTCCTCAAGCATCCGCCTTTCCCACTCAGGTGAGGTTGCCGGCGCCGACCGGAGGGGAGGGAGGCTATTCGCAATTCTTGATTTCCCTTCCCGAAGCCTCTTGACGTCCTTCATTGCCTCCCTGAAAAGATCATTTTCATCGTCCACCGGCGCGGCAAGGACCGAACCGTTCTCTTTGTTGACCTGGACTTGGGCCGCCCCCTTTGCCACCATGGAGCGAAGACCCTCAAAATGGCGATACATCGAGTCGTCATCTTTCATGAGGAGAATAGTCTACCCCCCGATGGGACTCACTTCAATAGTTGTACGAGTCTCGGCCGCGCTTCCGGCTCCTCAGAACCGGTCGAAGAAATCCCTGTCAGCTTTGACAAATATCTCACCAGATATGATAGATTAAGTGCTTGCATGGCATAGAATTATACGCACCGCAGGCGGCGAACCCCAAACAGCTCGGGGTGAGCAAAAACGATGCAAAAACCCCGCTTGGCCGAGGACAGTTGTGTTCCTCGTGAGAACAGGACTCTCGGAAGGCAAAAGGCGGTAGAACGAAACGATAGAGAGAACATAGCAGTACCGACCGGAAGGGGATGGACCGAATAAATTGACGGAATATTAAGGAGCGAAGTGGACGGCAAGACAATCACAGAGAATAGCCTGGCCCTGATCGTATATAAGGACCGTAAATACCTGAAGAAGATAGAGCTTGGCAAAGCGTTTCACGGCAAAGGGGGGGTCCTGCCTTTTTCCTCGATCATGGGCTCGCCCTATGGCGTTCGATGCGGGGATTACGAGGTATTCCAGCCAACCCTCGAAGACCTGATCATGTACGGCATCCGGCGAGAGACCCAGATCATCTTTCCCAAGGACGCTGCATTCATATGTCTGAAACTGAACATCTCGCCAGGCTCGCGTATGATAGAGGTGGGGACAGGCAGCGGCGCCATGACCCTTTATTTCTCCCGCGTCGTCGGCCCCTCCGGCTGTGTCGTGTCCATCGAGAAGGAGGAAAGGCATCACAAGAACGCAACGAGGAATATCGAGAGGATCTCGGAATGGCCGAACATGAATCTTCTCAATCAGGATGTCTCAGAATACGAGGATACTCCCTTTGACGCAGCATTTATAGACGTACGCGAGCCGTGGCTGCATATCGAGAAGATGCACAGCCTGCTCGATCCGGGGAGGGTGTTGGGCTCGATCCTGCCGACCGCCAATCAGGTCTCGGATATGCTGCGGGCCATGCAGCCCCGTTTCGGTGACATTGAGGTCATCGAGATACTTTTCCGGAAATATAAACCCGTAGTGGAGCGGTTGAGGCCCGAGGATCGTATGGTGGGCCACACCGGTTATCTGATCTTTGGAAGAAAACTGCAGATCCCTGAGGAATAGAGACGATCCCCTTTTATACCCTCAGAGTTGGCCTATTCGCTGACCGATGAGTGGCCGAGGAAACGATAGATCGCGGCCCCTAAGACAGCGCCTATGATGGGGGCGATCCAGAAGAGCCACAGTTGCTGAATGGCCCATCCCCCGACAAACAGGGCAACACCTGTGCTCCGGGCCGGGTTCACGGACGTGTTCGTCACGGGGATGCTGATAAGGTGAATTAATGTCAGGCAGAGACCGATGGCAATCGGAGCGAAGCCCTGGGGGGCGCGCTTATCGGTCGATCCCAGAATGACGAGCAGAAACATCATCGTCATGACCACTTCACATACGAGGGCGGAGAGAAGAGAATAGCCGCCGGGCGAATGAGCGCCATAACCATTTGAGGCAAAACCCGCGGATGTATCGAAGCCCGTCTTGCCGCTTGCGATGAGATAGAGGACCCCACCCGCTACGATTGCCCCAATGACCTGAGCAACGATATACGGAAGAACCTGGCTTCCGGGAAAACGGCCACCTGCCCAAAGACCTACCGAGACCGCTGGATTGAGATGACAGCCCGAGATATGTCCTATGGCAAAGGCCATGGTAAGTACGGTGAGACCGAAGGCCAGCGAAACGCCAAGCAGACCAATACCCACTTGAGGAAACGCGGCGGCCAACACAGCGCTGCCGCAGCCGCCAAGAACCAGCCAGAAGGTTCCCAAGAACTCTGCACCGTACTTGTTCATGTATTTCTCCTCTCGATGGTCAAGATGTCGTGTTAGAAGAAAGGCCATAAAGGCCTACGATCGCCTTTATGGCCTTTCAACCGTTTCACATTAGATTCATTTGACGACGAGCTTTGCATTGTAACAGCACTTCACAAGCTCGTCATATACGGCTGGATCGACGTTGATACACCCATGGGTAATTGAATTACGACGGTTTGCATCCGGGCTTTTAAGCCGGGCACGCCTCTCCTGACCGGGTACGTTGACCACCCGATGAATAGTATAGAGAGAGTCACGTGTCTCCTTGAAGGAGAGAAAGTCCCCTCCGTAAATTCGGGCCTTCGTCGTGTAGTGGGTGAGTTGGAACTCCCCGCGGGGAGTATCCTTACCCACCAGCACCGGATGGCATGCAGAGGCGAAACAGATTA
>DCUF01000055.1 GCA_002328485.1 Deltaproteobacteria bacterium UBA2221 | reverse complement strand
CCGTCTCTCCGTTGAACTCTTTGTCTACCCCGGCCAGGATGCGAAGAAGCGAGCTTTTGCCCGATCCGTTCAGACCGAGGACCCCGATCTTCGCACCGTAGAAATAGGAAAGGTAGATATCCTNNTGCTTACCCCGATCATGGAGTAGATGATCTTGTTCGGTTCATTTGCCATGGTTAATCCCAACCTTTCATGTATCGGTTCTTGTTACTATGTCTCGAACTGCGCTGCGTTTTTCGACCCTCAACGGGCGGCCCCTGGTGTCTCAGTCCATTCCCTGGGCAGCCTCCCGGCACTTGGCGAGGAATTCCACTAGCAACTCTCCTGCCCGCACAAAATGGCCGGCCTTCACGGCATCCTTGGCCTGGGTCAACAGAGACAAATACTGGAAGGCACCCGAAGCCCGTTCCACGCCAGAGATGAATTCAAGCATGAACATATTGATCCCCTCCAGGGACTTCTCTCTGTTCTGGCACCTGACGGCCTCCACGGCAACCTCCATGGCCTGCCAAATCTGTTCCGGTGTGGGCGGTTCCGCGTCAAGAAGTCCGGCCACAAATTGGTTGAACCGGGCCTCCTGTTCCGGCGTCAGGGGCGCGCCCGATTCCCTGTATTCCTTTATGATGCTGTCTGCTGCGGCTTTCAGAACGTCCTCGTCTGACAGATGGCTTGTCATCATCCCCTCCTTCTCGTTCTCCTCGTACGACCGACGCCCCAGCATACAAAGTCTGAATGCTCGCGAGGCCTATCTGAAATATCCCACAAGTGGGGAGATTTGGTAAAGGTGAATTCGCCGGTCCTACCCTCCCCAAAGAGCAAAAGCCGAGGCAAGACTGTTGGTGGAACCAAATACAACCGCTCCTTTTCCATCGTTGGATGCACGGCCGCTCCGGGATTTGTCGAGCCCGGTTCCAAAACCTGTTCTCAAGTCCTTCCTCCTTCATCCGATAATCTTACTATCATGTCAGAGGGAAGGCCGGAGCGGAGAAGGTTCACACGGGTGGCGCTGTCCATCGCCGCCATCATAAAAGGCAAGGACGATATAGCCGTCGGCCGCGTAGAGAACTTGAGTCTCAGCGGTCTTTATGTGCGACTGCGCAACCAAATCTTCATCAGTCCTGAGGAACTCGTGATCGTTGATATCTACCTGAATGACTCTGACAGTTGTTATTCCATTCTTACTCTTCACGGACGGGCCGTTCGCGTGACGGAAACCGGGGTGGGTGTGCAGTTCAGGCCCATGGCCCTTTCCGATCAGAACAGACTGAAGGGGCTCATCTCCCTCGTGTCGGAAGACGAAGGGGTCGCCGATGAAGATGCGATGAGCCTCCAGCTCTCCTTCTAAACGGTTTCCCAAAATAACGTGTCATTTCAAGTCTCCTCTTTCCGACTTGAGACGGGCGCCCCAGAGGCTCTCGCAAGGCGCACGTCAGGGAACAAAACGGTTTGGCATCCGGGAAATATATAGCCCCGCTGAAGCCAACCCTCTTGAGAAAAGGAATTGATGGTGAAGGGGGAGTGCAAAAGAATGGCCAGGATCCGTCCAAATCAGACCCCGGCCGCAATCAGTTCTGTCTGTCGGCGTACGCCTACGCTATTCCACGAGACTCGGTAGTAGAGTGGCCAGCATCGGGAAAAACATGAGGATAACGGCCGTGACGATGATGGCCAGGAGGAAGGGAAAGATGCCTTTGAATATGGTCTCCAAGGGCACTTCCCTCGCTATGCCTTTGATTACATAGACGTTTACCCCTACCGGGGGTGTGATGACGCCCATGCAGGTTACGAGGACGATGATAACGCCAAACCAGATGGGATCATACCCGAGGGAGAGCACAATTGGAAAGAGGATGGGAATGGTGAGGATGATCAAGGGTATGGCGTCGATGAAGCATCCACCCAGGAGGTAGATGCCGATGATGACCCCCATGGTCACGAAGTGGGGAACTGATAGAGACGCGACCCAGTCTGAGACCACAAAGGGGATTCTTGCCACGGTCATGAACTTGCCAAAAACCGTGGCGCAGGCGATGATGGTGAGGATCATAACCGATGTCCTCACGGCCTCAAGGGTGTTGTGGATAAATGCTTTCCACGTCAGTTCTCTTCGCAAAAGGCCCACCAGAACGGCGCCCGCCGCGCCCACGCCACCTGCCTGGGTGGGGGTAAAAAAGCCAAGGAGCAGGCCGCCGATGACGACGACGAAGAGACCCAGCACATCGAGCACCGCTACCGCTGCCTTGAACTTTACCTTGAAACTGGACTTCTCTCCCTTGGGTCCAAGGCCCGGATTCTTCAGGCACATAAGGTACACGGCCATGCTCATGCAGATGGCCAGGACGATCCCGGGGACAATGCCTGATATAAACAGCTTTCCCACAGACTGCTCGGTCATGAAACCATAGATGAGGAAGATCACGCTGGGGGGGATAAGGATGCCCAGCGTTCCCGCAGAGGCGATGACGCCCGTGGACAGTGTATCGTCATACCCGTATTTTTTCATGGCAGGGATGGCCAGCTTGCCCATAGTCGCCGCCGTGGCCGTTGCGGAACCGCAGATGGCGCCAAAGGCCGCGCAGGCGAAGATGGAAGCTATCGCCAGCCCGCCTCTGACGTGGCCAAGGATTTTATAGGCGGCATCATAGAGCCTGGTGCCGAGCCCTGCCGAAAAGGCGTAGTATCCCATGAGGATGAACATGGGGATCGCGCTGATCGAATAGGACGTCAACTGCTCGAAGATATCACGGGGCAGAACGGCGAGCCCGGTCTTAAAAGATGTAACCAGCGAGAAGCCGACAAAGCCCACTGCGGCCATCGCAAAGGCGATGGGCATCCTGATAATGAAAAGGGCCACCAGTACGACGATGCCGATTAAGCCTATTGAAGTCGTGCTCATTTTTCCGCCTTAAAACACTTCATTATTTGAACGGCAAAGTAAAGGATGGCAGGTATGCAACTTATGGAAAGAATATAGGCGAAGGGGAAGAAGGGGATCTTCGAGGAGGACCCCATCTCCCCTGCCCTGTAAAGAGAGCCTCCATACACATAACTCTGCCAGCAGATCAAAACGAAAAGAATCAGACATGCGAGGAAGATAAGGGGATTTATTACAGCCCTGAGCCACCTGGGGAACTTGTCCAAGATGAAGTCTATGCTCAGATGAGTCCCCAGGAAAAGGCCGTGAGCTATGGCAGGAGCTATGGTCACGAGGAGTGCAAAACCGAGCACCTCCAGGGCGCCCGGTAGGGGCTGCCGGAAGACCTTGGCGCCGAAAACGTCCACGAGATTTACCACGAACATTATCAGCATACCCGCAGCCCCTACCCATTCAAAGTAGCGTGCCAGAGCTCTGGAGAATTTTTCAAACGCCTGCATTTACTTGATCCTTACATCATCAGGCCCGGTGGAGGATTTGATCTTCGCCTCCCGCTGTTTCTTGAGCCAGTAATCGATCCGCTCCCTGGCGTATTTTATCCATCCCCTCACTTCCGATTCTTTGTAACCCTGAGAAACCATGTTTTTCACATATTTCTCGACTACGGTGTCAGCGGCTTTTATCCACTTCTGGGCTTCGACGGGTGAGAGCTGTATGAAGTTAATCTTCTTCTCCATTCCCAGTTGTTTGCCGTCTATATCGATATCATTCCATGTGACCGCCAGCTTGTCCTCGAAGGGGTATTCGTTGAAGACCTTTTGGACGTCTGCCGGCAGCTTGTTCCACGTATCCTTGTTCATAACCAGATAGAAGGTGTAAACCTGTCCGATAGGCCAGCACTCGGTTATGTGCTTTGTTACCTCTCCGAATCTGAAGGCCCTCAAGGTCTCCATGGGTATGTATATGCCGTCTATAACCTTCTTGAGCACTGCATCATAGGTCTCCGGGGTTGCGATAGCTCTCGGTACGGCACCAAGGGCTCCTACGACCTCACCTATGTAACCCTGACCTCGTATGGTCATGCCTTTCAGGTCGCTCATTTTGGCTACCGGCTTTGATGCGGTCATGATGACGTTAACGGGGGAGGTATGCATGGCGATAACGTGGACCTTGTCCCACTCCTTGGGCTTAAATTTTTTGTAGAAGTCATTGGCCACATGGTTTGCGACCCATGCATTCGGGAAGCCCAGAGGAAGATCAAGTGTTTCCGTTTGTTTGAACCGGCCCAGGGTATATGAAATATTGGAAAAGCCGATGTCCGCTATCCCCTGCGCAACCCCGTCATAGATCTTCGTCGCACTCAGAAGCGTCCCTGCCGGGAAATAGCTGAACTTCACCTTGCCCTGGGTCTTCGCCTCGATATCCCTGATAAACTGCTCACAGATCTTTGACTGCATGGCAGGAACGGGAAAGTAGTTGCTCCATTTGAGCTCAATTGGTGCGGAAAACGCTTGGTGAGAAAAGAAAAGAACGAGAGAGAAAAGAACCAGCGCCGTTATTACAACCGTCTTCTTCATCTTCCATACTCCTTTGTGTCTGGATTTTTGTTACTTTTCCCCGACCCGGGTTATTGCACCGTTCGAACCTTCAAGGCGCCCCAGCATTGTGGGGATCCCGACTCTGTGGCCCCTTGGTTGAGCATATATAGTTATCCCCCCGATTGTCAACCTAAGTTTGTCTGCCTCGTCAGTGTAAAAGGAGAAGGTGGTGCACCTTTCCAAAGAAGCAAGAATCGAGCCTTGGTGACGCATCCTGATCGCGAGACCCCCTCTCGGACCTCAAGGGGGATCGCCGCGGTGTGGCGCCGGGACACGGAGAAGAGGGGTAGAGAGCTCAGAATGGCTGAGTTAAAGGCAGAATGGGCACCCTAAGGCCAGGGGGAAATGGGTCTTACGGAAGCTTTCTTGAGGGCTTCGGCGAGAGGCTGAGCCGGGCCGGCGCTCCCCTTATTCAGGATGTCGGGAGAAAGAAAATTGCTGCACCGGAAAGAATATTTCCGATCCTTATTCGGAAGACCCCTGCCTCTGTGGCCCCTCCTCTTTTCGAACCGCCTATAACCGGGCCTTGGGGTGGGCGCGATGAGTGCCCTTTGGATCCCAAAGGCCTCATTCCCTCCGAAAAACGAAAACGGCGTTCTTGTCTTCAGGCATAGGTAGGCCTGGTTCCCCAGGGGGTGCGTGAGGGTCTATAGACCCTTCCTCAAAATTAACT
>DCUF01000085.1 GCA_002328485.1 Deltaproteobacteria bacterium UBA2221 | reverse complement strand
CCATCTCCTCGATCGGGATTCGTGCATCCAACAGCCCTTTCAGCTTCTGTGTGAAGATGCGGTCGACATCAGGAGCATGGAGGTCCTTTCCCGGCTTGTCCGCCTCGGACCAGCCCCTCGTGGGGATCAAAACGTACCCTGGTCCTTTCGTCTTATTGAGCTTCCGGGCAATGGTCTCAGCGAAAATCTCCATTTCCTCTGCTTCCATACGGACACAGAAGCGGGTATCATGGTGATGAATCCTCCTGCCCTTTAATGAATCAGGCATGGGGTAGTGGGGACTGAATACCGCATTGTCAAGTCCACCAGGGGCAAAAACAAAGGGCACACCCATCCTTCCTGCCGTCTCCAGCCGATCTTCTCCGATCCCCCTGCAATAACCCCCGTACAGTTCATCGGCCACCTCGTGAGGCGTGAAATCGAGCACACCCGCGATCATCCCCTGCCCGATCAGACCCTCCATGGCCATCCCTCCGCAACCGTTCGCGTGAAATCCGATCATTTCATAGCCCAATGCTGCCAACGCGGGTTCGGCAAAGGCGGCACACGCCGAGTCGATGCCGTAGGCCGTTACCACCGCCACAAGCCTCGTCTCGTTCCCCAGGTTTGTTCCCGCCTGGACCATCCCACACACGGCGTGTACGGCTTGCTTCAGGACCAGACGGGTGAAGTAATTGAATCCAAGCAAGTCCGCGACGGAATGAAACATCACGATATCTTTTGTCCCGACGTACTCCCGCACGTCCCTGGAAGCCACCGTAGAGACGACCATCTTCGGAATTCCGTAAGGTAGCGTGCGCATAATACTCGTCGCAATCGCTGTTCCCGTGCCTCCCCCCATTCCGAGGACGCCGCCAACGCCCTCCTCGGCTACAAGCCGTTGCGCTACAATTGCTCCTCCGTCCTCCACGAGCTTGACCGCCCCCGATCGATCCCCCTTTGCGACCAGCTCGTTGAGGTCCCGCTGCGCCGCAGACGCCAACTGGTCTCGAGAGATATCGGGAGTGACAAGAGGCTCTCCCAGGGTTCCGATGTCCATCAGGATTGTCTGGAAACCCAGCTCCCGCGCCGCGTCAACGACAAAAGCAGCCTCCCGTCCCTTGGTATCCAATGTAGCGATTATCAGCAGTTGCTTTACCATCTTATATCTTCCCAGAAATCCATCCGCCCTGAAAGGCTACTCTCCCTGCTCGGGTCCTCCATCAGCCCTGTTTCGGTTGCTCTGATTACATTATCTTCAAAAATATTGAAGGGATCAACAAATATTTCCATGGGATTGACAAACTGTGAAATCGGGGCGGTAGGGCTCACCGTGGCCCCTATCGTCTCCACTTACCCCGTGAGAATCAAAAGAAACGCCGGGAAGGCAGGGCCTTCCCGGCGCGGACTGGCGCAATAAACGTTTACTGCTGTGGCGCCTCTGGCTTCGGTTCACTCAGCGGCCAGAAATTAAAGAACCCCGTATAAGAAGCGATGACGGGGAACGTAAAACCGAGTAGTGCAGTTGCGATCCAGAGTTCCTTCACGTAGGTATCGGGCGGAGGCACAGGTCCACCTGGGAGCTGCCCAGCGATGGACACCATGAAATAGTGGTAGAGCTGGTACATAACAAGGGCAAGAATGATGTTCAGGATAATAAGAACGATCCCTTTTACCGGCTGCTTCACTGTCTGTACCGGCCACGTCTGCATCATGAGAAGCATGATAAACTCGCCGAATATGATGCAGATGGGTACCTTGAGGGAGTAGACGAACACATCCATTCCCATCTTATCGACGAAGATCATCTTGACGATATAGGCAACCACACAGACGACAATACTGACGATGATCCCCCACAGGGGCTGTTTGGCCAGGGCAGGCGCTTTCGCGGCCATAGCGCTCAGGGGCCAGAAGTCCAGTTCCACCCATGCGAGAATCACGGCAAGGCATGTCAGGAAGAAAGCGAGGCTCGAAAAAGCAAAGAATGCTCCACTTGGGGGCATAACCGCGTTATAGAACGGCGCATCCTTCATGAAATCGAAATTGAACAACAGCTTCCAGAGTACAAAGGCAAGGGCGTAGGAGATGATCAGCGTCCCAAACCCAACGAAAGCTGGATGGTTGCCCTTGATACCGGCTGCCGGCCAGCATCCCCACACCACAACGCACCAAAAGGTCATGATAACGCTCATGATCGTAAAGAATATGAGCGGAGGTGTAGGGGGCGTTGCGAAGCCTCCCACGGTCTTGATCGACCATCCAGCGACGAGCGCGCCGACGATCATGCTCAAGAGCAATAGATACAAACCCTTCAGCGGCTGTGATAGACTCGCCGCAGGTGCCGGATAATTGCCCCCCCAAACCATACCCGCGATGATCATAAACGGGATGCAGCACATAGACAATTCGCCGGCCCACGCAATCAATGACACGGGCCCAAACCAGGTGACAATGCCGAAGGTAATAAAAAGTACAACGATAAAACCCATGATGCCTAAGAACGGCTGCTTAAGACCACCCTGCTCATTACTCATTCTGTATCCTCCCCTTTGTTGTTTTTACCAGATCACTACCTCCCTATTCACCTCCTTTTCTTAACATTCTTTTCCCATAGTGGCATGTTCCTACAGAAAATGCCACTATTTCAATCACTACTTCAGCTTCACGCCTGTCAGAAGCTGACCGAGCAGACGATCCATAGGATCCTTTGCCTTGGAGGTCTTTGCTTCTGTATCTTTCTTGCTCCATACCGACTCCGGCCTCACCTGAAGGATGATCACGTTTG
>DCUF01000009.1 GCA_002328485.1 Deltaproteobacteria bacterium UBA2221 | reverse complement strand
TAGCGGCTATAGCGGCTGTGGGGGCCATAACGGGGAGGTAGGTAGGGAGTGTACAGTGGTTTCAAGATGTTAAGTCGTTTCAGGGGGTGTGAACCCTATGTTTAGCACTGCAATCAGGAGGACTCGCAGGAGGCAGAGGAAGGAAAGAACGAGATTGGCCATCCCTTAGGCGCATCGGGCCTGCGCAGATGTATCCTCAGCTCCAGAGTAAGACAGGCCCAAGGCAGATAAGGAATCCCCGTCTCGCCCTGATCCACAAACTCCGCGGCAATGCCGTTGCAGGCATCGGCTGCTGTCTGGTGGTAGGGAATGAGAAGGGGCAAAATTCAACGGAGGCAAGGATCATGCAAACCTACACAAAGGCGTATATCCCCTACGGAGGATACTACTCGACCCCCTTTTGCCGCTGGCAGATGAGCATGCAGCACGACAACGCCTGTCTGCTGGGCCCCAAGACGGCACGACGATGGTTCCTGGAGAAGAAGTCTCTCGATCCGACCATCATCGATTACCTCTACTTCGGCACCACGGTTGCCCAGCACTACTGGTTTCACTCCCACCAGATGGCAGGGGCCATCCTGACAGATAATCAGAAGTTTGTTCCCGGTCTCTTTATCCACCAGGCGTGCTCAACCTCGACCACCATCCTCAACCTGATCGCAAAGGACCTGGAGCTGGGTGTCTACAACGTGGGATACGGCCTGATGAGCGACCGCTGCTCCAATGGTCCCCACACCACATGGGCCGATCCACTGGGCCCTGGTGGACAGCCGGTTAGGGAAGACTGGAACATGGATAACTTCGGAGGTCCCCCGATTCTGCGCGTGGCCATGGCAGAGACGGCCGAGAACGTTGCGAAGGAGATGGGCCTTACCAAAGAGGAGTGCGATGCCGTGGTGCTGAGACGATACGAACAATACCAGGACGCCCTCAAGGACGACAGGGCCTTCCAGAAACGGTATATGTTTGCGCCCCTCTGCATTGTTGACAAGAAGAGGACCAAGCTGGTGGAAGAGGATGAGGGTTGGACAAAGACCACAGCAGAAGGTCTGGCTGCCTTAAAACCCTTCCGCCACGGTGCCACCCATAGTTTTGGCGCCCAGACCTTTCCTGCCGACGGCAACTGCGGTATCATCGTCACCACCCGTGACAGGGCCAAGGAACTGAGCGCCGATCCGTCGATAGAGATCCAGATCATCTCCTACGGCTTCGCCAGGGTCAAACCGGCCTTTATGCCTGCAGCACCCGTTCCGGCAGCCCAGATGGCCCTCGATATTGCAGGCCTCAAAGCGGCCGACATCAGGGCCGTAAAGACCCACAACCCCTTTGCCGCAAACGACCTGAACCTGGCCAGGAAGCTGGGCATTGATGTCATGACCATAGACAACTACGGATGCTCCCTCATCTACGGTCACCCCCAGGGTCCCACAGCAGGCAGGGGTATCATTGAGATGATCGAGGAGCTGACCATACTGGGTGGTGGTTACGGTCTATTCGCGGGATGCGCTGCCGGTGATACAGCCGCAGCCCTTATCGTGAAGGTGGGGTAGGGACAGCGCAAGGATCGGGGGTTGTGGCGAAAGCAAAGGGGAAAGGTGAAGTTGGAGGGAAGGCATCATGGTCTGAATAGGCTGGGGGCCAAAGTGGACCCGACATCAACGGCCCTTTTGATCATCGATATGTTCCCATTAGCGTAGGGATATAACGAAAGAGTGAGGGTGGAGGTGTCACCAAGGGACCGTCTTCAACATTCTGGTGCGGTGCTGAAGACGTCTTTCACCCCCGTATTCGGGCTAGACCGACAATATTCCAACGCCCGGCCGTCAGGGTTTCGACGCTGAGGTGATAGTGATCATGCCTGCAGACAGCATGAGGATAGAGTCCAATCAATCCCTTTTCCTGTCTTGAGTCAAGCGCCCTTATGGATGGTGAATTCCTCCAACAGGCTAATAAGACTCACATATTTCCTTTCCTCCTGGGACATGTGATTGATGTAGTTCTCAATCCTGTCTCTCTTGCCGAGTCCCTCCAGTCTCGAAGAAATCTTTGCCGCTATCCTTGCACTATGTTGAGACCCCCGGAACTGAAGGTCCAAAAAATCTTTCCCCACTTGTTCCAGAGACTTCAAACCCGGATCTTTTTGCTGCGCCTTCCTCCATTCCTGCACCTTCTGTTTCAAGAAGGGTGTCAAATCGACGGTGTCCACTATCCCCAACCCTCCAACGTTCAAAAACCTCTTGAGCACCGCCGGTAAAATTTGCAACAACCGTACCAGACCAAGCGATTCACGTCCTTCCCCGCCATGCACTCCCGGCGCCAGGCTCATCGTCTCGACGCAGTGACCGAAGCCACGGACAAGGCAAACAGTCAGGGGTGCATGAACCCTCGTCCGCAAGCCCTTGCCGTGGTTGACTTCAACACCATGCCAGGATAGGATTCAGAGGTAGATGAACCGCCGATTCCCTGAGAATCGCGTCCATCGGCGGTTATTCTCTCCCCCCTTTCCTTGCTCATCTTCACCCCTGCGGCCGCTGCGGCAGTACACCCGGTGACCCTAGGCTATGGCTTCGGAGCACTCAACATCAACAAACTGATGATGAAGGTCGAGGGAGGAAGGGGCTACGATTTCTTCCAGGTCTCGCACCTTTACGAAAGGCCCTATCATCACCCGAAAGCGGCGCTGACTCTTGAGCCCTTCACCTCGTATGTCAATGGTCCAGAATCCGGAGTCGATATTGGATTCAATGCCGGGATAAAATGGCAGCCCTTTCATTCAGGCGCCGGCGGGGTCTGTATCTGGGCCCGCAGATTGGTGTGGCCTATACCACCATCAAATTCGAAGAGCAGGGCACCCATCTGCTCTTCCTTCTTGAAGCGACGCTGGGTTTTCGATACGAGGGCCTGTTTGTCGAGAATGGGTTTAGGCACTACTCGAAGGCCGCAACTGCGTCCCCAAAATCGTTCGGTTCATTCCAATACCATTGTGGCAGGACGGTATTTCTGATCCCCCGTGTCTCTCTTGGGGGCCGGGCCACGGCCATAAATCTCTTGTTCTGCCCTCAGAGATTCGATAATCACCGGAGCTTGCACGGCGGACCCCTTCTCGTTGAGCTCAGGTGGGCATTCGAAGAGCAGCATCTTCATGGCAATCTTGCTCAAAGGAGGGATTTCTTTGGGCAGAAATTGAACCCCTCCCGGTCAAGGGTCTGCCAATTCCTCCGGGGTGTGAGTAACAGGTAGGTAGACTAAGGAAGGGGGTGTTTCAGCTTGCTTGCCGGGCCCAAACAAGAGTTCAGGGCCCTTGACTCCCTTGAAAAACCGATTGATGTTTGGAAGGAAGTGGAGTAAGCAATAGGGGTGAGTTCCCTAACCGATGAGTAACGCCCTCTTATTATTGATCGCGCTCTTCTGCGCGATCCTCATCGCGTTAGTCATCACGCTCCTGAAGAGAATCGCCGCCCTCCGAAATTCTCCTATTGACGGACAACTGGCCCTCCTTGAGAAGAATCAGGAAAGAATCGAACGCAATTTTCGGGAAGAGATATCCAGAAACCGGGAAGAATCGATTGTCCAGGGGCGCCAGACACGTGAAGAACTGGCTGGAACCCTCACCCTATCTTTTGATTCCCTTCTCGCGCGTATTAGCGAGGTATCGAATTCGCAGAAAAACCAACTTGACATCTTTGCCGGTCAGTTGGTGACACTCACAAAAAGTAACGAGGAGCGGCTGAACCGGAATCGTGACACCCTTGAGACGCAGCTCAAGGCCTTCCAGGAGGAAGCAAGCCTCAATGCCCGTCGTGGCAGGGAGGAGCTCAGTTTGGCGTTGAAATCACTCGGTGATTCATTGTTGCACCGGATAAGCGAGATGGCACAACTACAGAGAAACCAGTTGGAGTTATTCTCTTCTCAGATTGCGGGTCTGACCCAGGCGAACGAACAGAAAATGGACAAACTTCGAGAGGGCGTCGAATCGAGATTGAAACTTCTCCAGGACGACAATAGTCAGAAACTTGACCAGATGAGGGGTGTGGTCGAGGAGAAGCTGCATAAAACACTGGAAGCACGGCTCGGGGAGTCCTTCAAGCTGGTGAGCGATAGGCTCGAGCTCGTACACAAAGGCCTGGGGGAGATGCAGAATCTGGCCACCAGCGTGGGAGACCTGAAGAAGGTATTGACCAACGTCAAGGCACGCGGCACCTGGGGGGAGATACAGTTGGGGAATCTCCTCGATCAGGTCCTGACGAGCGAGCAGTTTGCCAAGAATGTGGCGACCAAGCGGGGAAGCAAGGACAGGGTAGAGTTTGCCATACGGCTTCCCGGACAAGCCGATCACGGGGAAGTGCTATGGCTTCCCGTTGATGCCAAGTTCCCTCAGGAGGATTACCAACGCCTGATCGACGCCCAAGAGCGGGCTTCGGGCAGCGAAGCGGAAGATGCCTCCAGACAGCTTGAAGCCCGAATCAGGCTTGAGGCGCGGGCGATCAAGGACAAATATATTGACCCTCCCTACACAACCGACTTCGCCATCATGTTTCTCCCCGTAGAGGGGCTCTACGCGGAGGTTGTGCGCCGACCAGGCTTGTGCGACGTCTTGCAGCGCGAGTGCAGGGTTGTGGTGGCCGGTCCGACCACACTTTCGGCCCTGCTCAATAGTCTCAGTATGGGTTTTAGGACCCTGGCCATCGAGAAACGATCGAGTGAGGTGTGGGCGCTTCTGGGCGCCGTAAAGACCGAATTTGGTAGATTTGGGGATCTTCTCGAGAAGACCCACAGGAAGTTGGAAGAGGCAAGCAGCACCATTGAGAGCGCTACGAAGAAATCCAGAACCATCGAGAAAAAGTTGAAGAAGGTCCAGGAATTACCGTCATCTGAGGCGGCCGCTATGCTTGGAACAGGGAATGGGGGAGAGGATTAAGGATTGTTTACTCAACGATGCCCGAGGTGGGGAATCGCTGATGACCTATTCCACGGGAGACGCTACCCCTCTCTACCTTCGGAAATGTACCATTTTACGGGAAAAAATCTGTTGACATTTAAAGACCCATTTAGTCTTCTAAATGAAAAGTTTTTCCTGTTCTGTCGGTTAAAGGTAGCATGCTGAGCACATTTTTTTACGTAAACCAAAGGGTTACGAGTTGTGCCGGCTCCCCTCTGGGGAAGAATGGGCTAGCGCAGATTAGCGTAGTTGTGGTATAATAAATCCATTAGTTACCCCTTTCCCATATGCTCACCTGCCCATAGCTCCCGAAAGACAGGAGATCGGTCTATCCTATGTCCGTGACGACTGAGATTGTCATCATCATCGCCTTGGTGTTCGTCAACGGCATTCTGTCCATGGCCGAAATGGCCATGGTTTCCGCCCGCAAGACTCGCTTGCAGGAACTTGCGAAGCGCGGAGATAACGATGCATCGCGAGCCCTTGAGGTATTCAAAGAACCCAACAAGTTCCTTTCGGCCATCCAGATCGGGATCAGCCTGGTGGCAATCTTTACCGGCGTCTTCGGCGGTGCCACGATAGCAAAGAGCCTGACGGTCTGGCTCAGTGCGTTGGAGGTCCCCGCTGGGTACAGCTCCGGGATTAGCATTGGAATCGTTGTCGTTTCGATAACCTATCTGTCCCTCGTGATCGGCGAGTTGGTCCCCAAACGGCTGGCCCTGAGCCACGCCGAGAGAATAGCCTCTCTTGTAGCCGGGCCGATGCGCCTTTTGTCCCGCATTGCAGCACCCCTTATAGCGATCTTGAGTGTTTCGACGGATGCGGTGCTTCTGGTGCTTCGGGTACGCAAGAAGCCTGAAGGCCATGTTACCGAGGAAGAAATCAAGATAATGATCGAACAGGGCACGCAGGCGGGCGTCTTCGAGGAGTATGAGCAGGATATGGTAACGCGTGTTCTCAGCCTGGGGGACCGCGATGTCAATGATCTCATGACCCACCGACCCGATGTCGTTGCTCTGGATGTCGAGGATTCATCGGAAGAGAACTGGAAGAAGATACAGGAAAGTGGACATTCCATATTTCCCGTGTACCAACATGAGCTCGATAATATTCAGGGTACGGTCTCCATTAAGGATTTATGGGCTCAGTCTTCAACATCAGACAGGCCTGACATCAAATCTCTCGTTGTACCGGCCCTTTTCGTCCCTGAAGGCCTAACCGTCTACAAGGTCCTGGAACGGTTCAAACAGGCCATGACCCACGCGGCTCTGGTCATTGATGAGTATGGCAATCTCCAGGGTATCATCACCCTCCATGACATCCTTGAGGCGATCGTGGGGGACCTCCCCTCGTTACATATGAATGGCGATGCTGAGGCCGTACAGCGTGAAGACGGCTCCTGGCTCCTCGACGCCCTCCTGCCTGTCGACAAATTCAAAGAGATGTTCGAGATCGACGAGATGCCGGGTGAGGACAAGGGGTACTACGACACCCTCGGCGGCTTCATGCTTGTTCAATTCGGCCAAATTCCATCGCCTGGCGCCCATTTCACTTGGAATGGCATGAGATTTGAGGTCCTGGACATGGACGGCCAGCGGATCGACAAGGTCCTGGTTTTGCCCGCACCTTGATGAGCCCCCGCTAAACCCATAAACCTCCTATCGAGCCTGGTACCGGCGCCGGGGGTCAAGGATATCGCTCAACCCTTCACCGAGGAGATTATATCCCATGACGGTAAGAAAAATGGCTATTCCGGGGTAGAGAGACAGCCACCACGCGATCTCGATGTTGTCCTTTGCCTGGGCAAGGAGGTTCCCCCAACTGGCCGTTGGCGGCTGGACTCCGATGCCCAGGAAGCTCAACGCAGATTCGGTCAGAATGGCGCCGCCGATCCCGAGAGTGGCTACAACCCAGACCGGAGAAAGGGCGTTCGGCAGGATATGACTGAAGATGATCCTTGCATTTGAAAGCCCCTCGGCCCTGGCTGCCAGAACGAATTCCTTGTTCTTGATGCTCAGAATCTCCGCCCGAACGAGACGAGATATCCCCATCCAACTGGTAAGGCCGATAACAATCATAATGTTCCAGATGCTTGGTTCCAAGAAGGCGATGACAGCCAGTATGAGGAAGAATGTGGGGAAGCACATCATGAGATCCACGAAGCGCATGATGATCGCATCGACAACGCCGCCATAGTATCCCGACACAGCACCCAGGAGCACGCCGATGATCGTCGCAATACCGACCGAAACGAACCCAACGAGAAGTGAGACCCGACTTCCGTAGACAACCCGGGACAGAACATCCCTCCCGAGCATGTCGGTTCCAAAGGGATGGGAAAAGGAAGGGGCGGCGAGCACGTTCTTCATGTTGGGCTCAACCGGATTATGGGGGGAAAGGAGTTGGGCAAAAACTGCCGTGAAAAACATGGGGACAAGAATCAAAAGCCCCCATAGGGCTAAGCGATTCTTGCGCAAATTCGTGAGGAATTCCAATGCCAAATCTCCCGTATCTTCGTGGTCCAGCCAAGAAATTCTATATTAGTTTCGAAGGCATGTCTATACATCCATCTCACCCTCAGACAGTAATGGGCGAGGCATCCGGAGCGAGGAAAGACACCAAGGTTCAAGGCTTGCGCCTCACACGACGGCTATCCGTCTTGATATGTGAAAACCCGGGCCGGTATGATACAATAGAAGTTACAAAGCCCGTTAAGGAGGGAACATGTTTGGATCATTCGGACCGATGGAGATTGGGCTTATCTTGCTCATAGTGCTCTTGGTCTTTGGCGCGGGCAAGCTTCCCGAGGTCGGCGGCGCTATCGGAAAGAGCATCAAAAGCTTCAAGAAGGCGATCAAAGAGCCGGACGAAATAGACGTCACCCCTAAGAATGACAAAGACAAAACATAACGTTGGCAGAACGCGTCTTCATAGGATTCGGTTCGAATGTTGGTCGTCACTACGCCAACTGCACGAGAAGCATTAGTGAGGTGCTAAGCGACAGGAGGGCATCTCTGAAAGCCCTCTCCTCGCTTTACTGCACGTCCCCCGTTTCGTCCATACCCCAGCCGGATTTCCTTAACGGAGCCTTTACGATAGAATGGGGAGATTCAGCGACCAAACTTCTTTCACTCCTTAAGCAGATCGAGAAACGCATGGGACGCCGCGAAGGGGTGCGCAACGGCCCTCGGATCATCGATCTGGACATTCTCCTCTTTGGCCGGGCGGTCATCCGGTCCCCTGATCTGATAGTACCTCATCCGCGGCTTCACGAACGGAGATTTGCCCTTATCCCCTGCTTGGAAATAGATCCTTTCCTGGTCCATCCGGTCTTTCACAAGCGCCTTGAGGAGTTTCTCGATTCGATCGACGAGGAGCAGAAGGTGTCCCGGTTCTGCCCCGTAAGAGAGGAAGATGTCCTGCCGGCTTTCCAAGAGCTATCCCACATCCCCATCTGCTCCAGCCGGGTAGAGGCGCCTTGACAGTGAAGCTCGTTACCGTTCATCTTGATACCGAGGAGATTGCCGAAGCACCCATCGATCGCTCAATGGTGCGCAGATTTGTGGGCGGCAGGGGTCTTACCAGCAAACTCCTTTCTGACTGGTACCGCTCCCCCGAAGGTTCCCGAGACAAAACGAGCCCCCTGTTCATTGGAACCGGTCCTTTGACGGGCCTCTCCTTTCCTATGGCCGGCCGGTTTGTCGCGACCGCTCAATCCCCCCTCACGAATACCATCTTCTCCTCATCCTGCGGAGGGCGGTTGGGCGTGTATCTGAAGAGGCATGGAATAGATGTGCTTGCCTTACGGGGTGTTGCCCGGAAACCCTGCTACCTATCGGTGCAGGACGGGGTCCTGAGTATCAATGGGGCAGACGGGATATGGGGCAGAGAAAAGGCTGAGGCCAAGGCGGTTCTTCGTAAAATATACGGAAATGGCTGTTCTATTCTGCTGATAGGGAAGGCGGGAGAGAACGGGGTTTCCTATGCCAACGTAGAAAACGACGGGAGGTTTTTGGGCAGAGGAGGGCTGGGGGCACTCTTGGGGGCGATGAAGGTGAAGGCCATCGTGGTTGGGTATGGGCGCGGTGAAGTCTCGGGTGCCGGTGACCAGGTTTCCTTTTTGGCATACGAGTTCAAGAAGCTGCTGTCGGCAAGCCCCGTTACGTCCCGTGGCCTGCCGCAGTTCGGCACCGGCGTTCTGCTCAACCGCATGCAGGAACTGGGCCTTCTGAGCACGAAGAACTTCCGGGAGGGCGCGCCTCCACAGTCAAGGAGGGTCTCGGGGGAGGCTGTCGCTTCGGAGTTGTTGAAGCGAAAGAGGGCGTGTTATCTGTGCCCCATAGCGTGTGGAAGGGAAACGCGATTCGGAGAGGGTCCCGAGTACGAGACACTATGGTCGCTCGGCGTCAATCTTTCTATCTTCGATATAGAGCAGGTGGCAGAACTGAATCGTCTCTGTAACGGTTACGGTCTTGATACCATAAGCACCGGAGGCGTTCTCGGGATGGCGTGCGAGCTCTCGGAGAAGGGGAAACTACCCTTTCGGCTGGCATACGGCGATGTGGCAACAATGAAGGAACTGATCGTCGAGATTGCGGAAAAGAGGTCGAGAGGCGAACTGCTGGCAATGGGTACGAAGGCGCTGGGAGAACGGGTGGGTATGCCGGAGGCAGCGATTCACGTGAAAGGGCTTGAACTTCCCGCCTACGATCCAAGGGGAGCCTACGGCCAGGGTCTCGGGTACGCCACGTCCAACAGGGGAGGATGCCATCTGCCCGGGTACCTGATCGGTCTGGAGGCTCTTGCCATTCCGAAACTGGTCGATCGGTTGGGTATCGATGGAAAGGCCAGCCTTCTTGCCCTCAACCAGAATGTGACCGCCTTTGTGGACAGCCTTATCGTCTGCCGGTTTGCGGCCTTTGCCATACCCGGTGATTTTTACTCTCGAATCGCGTCTGCCGTGATGGGGGAGAGGATCACCTGGGAGGAATCGATTACCATCGGGGAGCGCATATGGAACCTGGAGCGTCTCTATAATCTGAGGCAGGGCATTACCGAAGATACGCTCCCTGAGCGCTTCTCCAACGTCCCGCTTGCGGGAATGCTAAAAGAGTACTATGAGATTCGTGGCTGGGATTCGTCCGGCGTACCGGGACCGGACAAGCTCAAGTTGTTGGAGCTTTCCACAGGGCAAGATGGTATATAGAAATCACAGTCCATACCGCTAAGGGGGAGGGTTCGTGCTGGAGAGGGCGACAGTGGGGATGATCAAGGAGGTAGGCAGGGATCTTTTCGTGAGGGGCCTTATAAGCTCACACGCCGGCAACATTAGCCTCAGGATGGGAAGAACGATCTACATCACGAGGCGGGGATCGATGCTGGGACGGCTGAAGGAATCCGATCTTGTGGGTGTGGATATTGAAAGGGCCGATTCACGGGTCCTTATGGCATCGTCTGAGGTCGAGGTCCATAGGGCCATCTACTTGAGAACGAGCGCATTATCCGTCGTCCATGCCCATCCTCCCTATGCGACCCTCCTGTCTCTTCTTGAGGATGAGATAGTGCCCGTAGACTCCGAAGGTTCCTATATCTTCAAGAAGATCCCCGTGGTTTCCGTTGAAAAGACGATAGGGTCGCAGGAGGCATCAGTGGTTATCAGCGAGGCCCTGCAGGAGTACCGAATCGTCATGATGCGTGGGCACGGAAGTTTCGCCAGAGGTGAGATGCTGGAGGAGGCCTACATGCTTACGAGTAGTCTTGAAGCCGCGGCATTTTACGCCTATCATATCAGGGAAATGAAAGAATACCGAAGATTTTCTGACAAATATAAAACGTGGTAGGCAAGAACTGATGGAGCGCAAAATGGCAAAATTAAAAAATGGAGAAATGGGCAAAAGGAGTCTTTTTCTACTAATTCACCATTTTGCCATTTCACTATTTTACGGTACTTGAAAGGGGGAGGCATGAAGTTTTTTCTGGACACGGCGAACGTGAATGAGATTAGACAGGCGCTGGAGATGGGCCTGGTCGACGGCGTCACGACCAATCCCAGCCTGCTGGCCAAGGAGAAGCGAGATCCGCAGGACACCATACGGGAGGTCCTGGCATTGGTCGAGGGGCCTGTAAGCCTGGAGGTGCTTGCCACAGACACAGAGGGGATGATCGGGGAGGCACGAAAACTGGCTTCCCTTGGCAGCAACGTGGTGGTCAAGATCCCCATGACCGAAGACGGCATGAAGGCTGTGAGGACACTGGCAGGCGAAGGGATTCGAACGAATGTGACCCTCGTTTTTCAGCCGGTACAGGCCCTGATAGCCGCCAAGGCCGGAGCCGATTACGTGAGCCCTTTTATCGGTAGATTGGACGATATCTCCACGAGGGGGATGAATATCATCGAGGAAATCATTGCTATCTATACAAATTATGGATTTGATACCGAGATCATTGTGGCCAGCGTCAGAAACCCCATGCATGTGCTGGAAGCGGCGTTGCTGGGGGCTGATATCGCCACTATCCCGTTTGGGGTTATAAAGCAACTGGTCAATCACCCCCTTACCGACGTAGGGATTGAGAGGTTCCTGAAGGACTATGAGGGGCTGAAGAAATAGGTGTCGGCGGGAATAAGAAACGGGGCCTAAGCCCCGTTTCTTATTTAGCCCTCTATGGTAATCTGTTTTGGCTTTACCTCTTCTTTTTTGGAGAGTTCTACCCGGAGGATGCCGTCCTTCATAACCGCTTTTATCTTCGTCGGATCGATTGTTTTGTTGAGGGTAAAGGTGCGCGTGAACGTTCCGTATCCTCGCTCCATTCGGTGATAATAGGCGTTGTCGGTGCCTTGCTCCAGCTTTCGCTCGCCGCTGATCGTAAGTTCATTGTCATGCATCTTGATGTCTACGCTCGACTTGTCGACCTCAGGCACTTCAAGCTTTAGAATGAAGAGATCCCCGGATTCGAAGATATCAACAGGAGGGGTCCATTCGCTCGCCGCGAACTCTTCCGTTCTTACCCTTTCAACGTCGCGAAACATCTTATCGAGCCTCTCCTGCAGGCTAAGTAATTCCCGGAAGGGATCCCACCTCATTACCGGCATGAAGCACCTCCTTGTTTTAGTCTATTATAATCCCGAAGCGTACGCTCTTCAAGGCACAAGGCCACTTTTTCACATACTGCGTCTATTGTCTATGGCGCTCTTTATGGTCAGGGGATCGATATAGACGATGTCGCCGCCTATGGGTATTCCTGAGGCTATGCGGGTGATCTTGACCTCGAATGGCTTGGTCAGCTCGGAAATGTAGTGGGCAGTGGTGTTGCCTTCCATGGTAGGGTTGGTGGCGATGATCAACTCCTTAATGCCTTCCCGTACGATGCGCTCCTTCATCTCTGGGATCCTTATCTCATCGGGCCCTATCCCTTCCAGGGGATTGATGACCCCGTGGAGGATATGGTACCTGTAGATCCCCGGATGGGCAGATTCTATGACCATGAGATGCGAAGGCTCTTCAACGATACAGAGAACGGTTTTATCCCTCTTTTCATCTCTGCAGATGTGGCAGGGGTCGATATCGGTGATGTTAAAGCAACGGCTGCACAACCTGATTCTTTCTTTTATTTCGGAGATGCTTTTACCCAGATCTGAGGTATAGGTATCTTTTGCGTTGAGCAGGAAGAAGGCCAGTCGAGTTGCCGTTTTTCTGCCGATACCCGGAAGCCGGGTCAGATGATCGATAAGCCGTTCAATGGGTTCAGGGTATAGCATTAGAGTCCGAAGGGAAGTTGCATTCCACCCGTGATCTTTGAAAGCTCATCTTGGAAAAGATCCTTGGATTTATTCAGACCCTCATTAATGGCAGCAATGATGAGGTCCTCAATCAGCTCCTTGTCCCGCTCCTCCCACACCTCGTTTGAGATGGAAAGGGAAACGATTTCCTGCTTGCCGTTGACGACGCACGTCACCATTCCTCCCCCCGACTGGGCCTCCACGGTCTTCTCGCCCATCTCCTCCTGCAGCTTCTGCATCCTCTCCTGCATCTTCTTGGCCTGGTTGAGAATCTGCCCGAAACCTTTTGGCATCAATAACCTCCTTACATCTTGAATAGAGATTCAGCTTCCTTTACGTAGTCCTCGATCCCGTCCTCTCTTTCGCCCAGGGGTTCGTGAAACTGCAACGTCATGGGCCGACCAAAGAACTCGGCTGCGTATTTCCTTACCTCTTCAATGGTACTGTTGTCCTTTCCGATGAAGCTGTCCTTCCGGTCCAGCGTGACAGCGATCCCATCGCCTTCAATTCTCACATCCAGGGACTCGAGAATCCCTGCCACGAATGGCCGCTGGGTCTTCAGATATTCGACGAAACCTTTGATGCTCAGGTCTTTGGGGGAGGAAGATTGAGGCTTCCTGGGTTCTTCCCGTCTTGGCGCCCCTTCAGGCTCGGGTCTGCGCTGGGATTTGGGGGCCTGAACGGAGTTGGGGGCGGCCTCGATCTCTGCCGACCCAGTCACAGCGGACGTCCTGGCGGAATGGCTGCTGCCGATCATCGCTTCCACATCGTGGAGCCGGGAGAGGTTGTACAGGTTGATCAAAAGCACTTCAAGGGAGATTCTCGGGAAAACCCCCCGTATGAGATCCTCTGACCTGAGGGCATGATTAAGCATATTCTGGACCTCGTAGTACTCAAGGCCCTTCATGAGGGATAGTATACGCTCCGATTCCTCCTCGTCAGTAAAAACAAAGGGAGGTTTCCCTTCCCAGATCTTCGTGAGAAGCATTTCCCTCAAGAAAGTGATCAGACCTTTATAAAGCTGATAGGCATCGTACCCCTGCTCCAAGGCCTGTTCCGCAAGCTCCAACCCTGTTTGTGGCTCATCATTTACCACAGCCTGAACGATTCTGTAGATTGTATCCCGCTCAACAACCCCAATGACGTCGATGACATCCTTCTCCGATATGCTTTTGCCGCTGTAGGCGATGATTTGATCCAATAATGATTCCGCATCCCGCATACTGCCGTCGGCCTCTCGGACGATATAGCTGAAGATAGCGTCATCGTACTGAACCCCTTCATGGTCGCAAACCTTCTTCAATTGCTCAATGATCTCGGATTCCTTGATGCGGCGGAAGGCGAAGTGCTGACACCGGGAGAGAATGGTGTGAGGCATCTTATCGGGCTCGGTGGTAGCGAGCACGAATATATTGTGTCGGGCTGGTTCCTCGAGGGTCTTGAGGAGACCATCGAAGGCGTTGGCGCTCAGCCTGTGGGCCTCGTCGATGATGTAGACCTTATATCGCCCCTCCATGGGGAGATATCTGACCGTTTCCCTAAGTTCTCGGATATCATCGATGCCCGTGTTCGTCGCGGCATCTATCTCCATGACATCAACGAACTTGCCCGCATCAACAGATGTGCAGCAGGTGCAGACACCGCAGGGCTCCCCATCATTCGGCTGGGTGCAGTTTACCGCCTTAGCGAGTATGCGGGCTATGGAGGTTTTTCCCACACCTCTGGGGCCCGAGAAAAGATAGGCATGGGCAACCCGATTGTAGCGCATGGAGTTCCGTATCGTCGTGACAATGTGAGGCTGCCCGATGACCTCATCAAATCGCTTTGGTCTCCATCTTCTAGCTATAACCGTGTAGTTGCTCATAAATGACTTTCAGCTACCGACAATCAGCCCCCGGCTTTCATCATTCTGTTTGGCAGGGGCAACCCTATCGGGGCTTGAATATCGGTTTGTAAACCCTACGGAAGTTCGTATCTTTTGCTTGGCGCCGATAGCTGGCCGCTAACAGTGCTCAATATAAGGCCAGGCTACCTGCGGCACACGGATAGACTACTACCGCTGCTTCCTTCCGGACCTGACGGGGTTNNCGGAGAGAGAGGGATTTGAACCCTCGGTGCCGGTTGTAGCCCGCACACACGATTTCCAGTCGTGCTCCTTCAGCCGCTCGGACATCTCTCCGAAAGCACTATCCTACCATACTCGTGCAGGACTACTCAAGGGCCATGAGCCCTGTCTCTGCTGGTCCAGAGGAGGTCAACCATCTCGTCGGCACGCCACAGGACGGAGATGATCAGGTGTTCTTTTCGGCCCCCGGCTTGCTTTCGACGATCTGTGCGACAACCCTTCCCAGTTCAGTGACGTTGTAAGGCTTGAGAATGGCGCCGACAAATCCGTGATCAGAGTACTCATGAATGATCGGATCGTTCGAATACCCGCTGGTGACGATTGCCTTCACCTGGGGATCGATCTCTGCTATTTTTTTGACAGCCTCTTTGCCGCCCATGCCTCCCGGCACGGTCAGGTCCATGATGACAGCCGAAAACGGTTCGCTTGCTTCCAAAGCCCGCCGGTATAGTGCCACAGCTTCTTCGCCGTCCCGGGCAAATTGGACCGTGTACCCAATGAAGCTCAGTATCTCCCCGGCGATGTCGCGGACGGAGTCCTCGTCATCCATGTAGAGGATCTTCCCTTTTCCCAAGACAACACCCTCTCCTGCCGGTCCTTTTTCAAGGAGCATGCCCTGGAATGCCGGCAGGTACACGTCGAATATGGTTCCTTGACCGACCTTCGATGCAACGGTCATAAACCCTTTGTGGTTCTTGATGATAGAGTAGCAGATCGTGAGCCCAAGGCCCATCCCTTTTTGGCTTCCCATCTCTTTTGTGGTGAAGTAGGGGTCGAACAGCTTCTGGAGGTCTTCCTCGGGGATGCCTCTACCCTCGTCCTCAACAGTTATCCGGACATATGGTCCATCCTTCAGGGGAAGCCCGATGGCCGAACCGGCATTGATATTCGCCGCCCTGATCTTCAACTCTCCCCCCGAGCACATTGCCTCCTGAGCATTCGTTACCAGATTGTGGATGACCTGACGGATCTGGGCCTCATCAATCTCGACGGGGCTGAGATTGTCTGCTATTTCGTAAAAAGGCCTCACCTTCGCCCCGTTCAATGATAAGGAGACAGTCTCGGTGATCAACTCAGGTAGCAGCATGACTCTCCTCACAGGCTCTCCCCCTTTTGAAAATGTTAGAAGCTGTCCGGTCAGCTCCTTGGCCCTTTGGCAGGCCTTCTCTGCCTCGGTCAGCCGCTCCACGATCCGTTCCTGGTTTCCGAGGAGCATCTTTCCGAAGGAAATATTACCCAATATGACTGCCAGGAGGTTGTTGAAGTCATGAGCGATTCCGCCGGCAAGGAGCCCTATGGATTCAAGCTTCTTGACCTTCAACAGCTCTTCCTCCAACTTCCTGTTTTCCGTCATATCCCTGAAGGCAATAACAACCCCAAGGAGTGTTCCGTCATTTTCATAGATCGGGGCGGTGCTGTCTGCCACGATACGCTCACCCCCCTGTCTGGTGACAAGGATCTTTTGATCGACCGAGTCGACGGTGCTGCCGGCCTTGATGATCGTCTCCACCGGGTCGGTGCATCGCTTTCTGGTTGCCTCTTCAATGGTCGTAAAGACCTTCGAGATATTTTGGCCTACAGCCTCAGGGGCCCTCCAGCCGGTCAGCCGCTCCGCGGCTGGGTTCATGAGGACAATGATGCCCTCACTGTCGGCTGATATGACGCCCTCCCCGATGGAGCTTAATGTGACTGCCAGCCGCTCCTTTTCCCCAGCCAGCGCCTCCTCGGCCCGCCTTCTTACATTCACCTCCCGCAGGAGTTCCTGGTTGGCTTCCTTAAGGTTTTCCTCGCTTTTTTCAAGAACCTGCTTTGAAACGGTTGTTGCCGACAGTTGGGCCACCATCTGGTTGAAATCCTCTGTGAGGGTGCCAACCTCGCCTGACATGGAGGGTTCGACCCTGACACTGAAATCACCCTCATTGACCCGTCTGGTCGCTTCGCGTAATTGGACAATCGATCGCGAGAAGTAGGTGCCTACGGCACCGGCGAGGAGTGAGATGGCCAGTATGCCCAAGCCCATGAACAGAAATCCGACCACCCTAAAGGATTCCATGAGTCTATTGATGGTGAGGGTGAGATATTCCAAGGTACTGGCATGAAGCCCTTGGGCCTTCTGCAGAGGGACCGTAAACTCATCGAGATAGGCGGTTGCTGCAACGCTCAGATAGACGCCGTCTGATGTGGGCTGACGGAGCCTTGTAATAACCATGTACTTGTGTCGAAGGTCCCCGCTGGTCTCACGCCATTCATAGTACCCCGCTGTCTGTTGCCTTCCTGACAGGCTGGCGCGAACCACCGACCAGAATGCCGGCAGGTCTTTGGCGAATCGGCGGAGGGAACGGTTTTCGACCTTGCGGTTTGGATGAAAACGTGCGACCCCGCCATTTGCCGTAAAGAGGAAGGTGTAGCCCGTTTGACCAACGGGTTGTACCGCAATCGTTCTGAAATGGGGATCCCTGTAAAGATCGTGGAGTGTCATCCAGGGGACGGTCTGCAGAACAAGATCGAGCTGGAGGGCTACGTCTGAAGATTTCTGCCGAATGGATGACTCAAGCTGTTCGCGAAGCACCAACTCGCTGTGTCGCCACTCCTCTTTGTAACCTTGCTTTATGGTATCGGTGATCTGGACCCTGAACTGTCCTCCGTAGAGTTTCAGGATGACGAGAAATATCATGACCGGGATGAGCCCGGCGACGCAAGTCATTATGAATAAACGGGAGCTGAATTTCTTTGGATAGAAGGATGTGAATTTCACGACAATACCCTTGTCTTTTGGAGAGGCGTCCGTGATTATTTGCCTGCAACGATCGTGCCTTTTGCGAAAGAGAGGGCGGGATAGAGAGCGAGAGCGAAAAGTGGACGCAACTTCTCACTGTCATGCAGCCGTCCGCCATTCAGCGCGAGCATCCCTCAACCACCAAAATAGGCGGCCAGGACCGCGGGATCGGATTTCACTTTGGAGGATTCACCAGACATGACGATGGCGCCATTTTCCAGGACATAGGTCCGGTGGGAGAATTCGAGAGCCATGTGGGCGTTCTGCTCGACAAGAATCATGGATATAGCTTTCTCGCTATTGATCTTTCGGACCAATGAGAAGATCTCCTGAGTCATCAAGGGTGACAACCCCATAGACGGTTCGTCAAGAAGCAGAAGCCGGGGATTTGCCATGATCGCCCGTCCGACTGCCAACATCTGTTGTTCGCCTCCTGACAGGGTTCCGGCATGCTGCCACAGCCGTTCACGGAGTTTGGGGAAGGTCTCCAGCACAAGATCCAGCAGGTCTTTCTTCAGCCTCCGGTTTCTCAGGGTATAGGCGCCTAACCTCAGATTGTCGCGGACGGTCAAGTCGGGGAAGACACGCCTCCCTTCCGGTACGAGGGCTATACCTGTTCTCACAATCCGGTCGGACCGTTCGTTGGTGATCTTCTTCTCCTCGTAGATGATCTCCCCTGAAGTAGCCCTTACCACCCCGGCGATGGTCTTGAGAAGGGTGGTCTTCCCAGCCCCATTTGCGCCGATTATGGATAGCACCTCACCCCGATCCGCCTCTATATCGATCCCATGGAGGACTTCTACCGCCCCGTAGGCCGCCCGTAGGCCGCATACCTTGATCAGCATGTCGGACTTTCCCCCAGATAGGCCTCGATAACCTTCGGATCGTTTCTAACGTCCTCGGGGGCGCCTTCGGCGATCTTCTCCCCGAAATCCATGACAACGACCCTTTCGGACACGGTCAGCACGAGAGGCATCTGGTGTTCAATGATTACCATGGCCGGACGAAATCGTTTCTTTACCTCGTCAATAAGGGAGATCAGTTCCTGAATCTCCCTGGGGTTCATACCGGCTGCCGGCTCATCGATCAGCATCAGTCGTGGAGAGGTGACGAGGGCCCTTGCAAACTCCAGCCGACGCTGCTCGCCGTAAGGGAGGCTTTTGGCAGCGTACCCCCTTCTCCCCTCCAACCGGAAGAACTGAAGCATCTCCTCGACCTTCTCCCGTACGGTCCTCTCCTTTTCAGCGTAGGAGTGGGTCCGAAAAATGGCAGGAAGCAGGCCGTACTCGTTCCTGGTGAGGAGAGCGGCTGCGATGTTCATCTCCACTGAAAGGTTACCGAAGAGTCTTAGGTTCTGAAAGGTTCTGGAGATACCGAGATGGGCCAGCCGATGGGGTGGCAATCCGGTAATGTCCTTCTCAAAGTAACGGAGGCGGCCTGAGTCGCAGGAGTAGAAACCGGTGATCAGGTTGAAGAGGGTTGTCTTACCCGCGCCGTTGGGTCCGATGATGCCGATTGTCTCGCCCTCCCGTACAGAAAGGGAGATGTTATCCACGGCGAGGACACCGCCGAAACTTTTGCTTACACCGTGGACGTGGAGTGCGTTGTTCATGGCTTGTCCAGCCCGAGAAGCTTTGATTCCCTTTCGGCCATGAGACCCGTTGGTTTCCACATCATGAGGATGATCAAAAGAACAGGGATGAGAACCCATCTGAGCTCCAGGACCTGGGACGGCAAGACAACCCTGAGGCCTTCGATGAAGGCCACCCAGATGATCCCAGCCCATATGGTCCCCGTAATGCTTCCCATCCCACCGACAATAACGATGATCAAAAAGTCGATGGACTTCAAAAAGTCGAAATTGGATGGGTGGAGAAACGGGTAGAGGTGAGCGTAGAGGGCACCGCCGATTCCCGCCAGGAAACAGCCATACATGAAGGCCATCAGTTTCATCCGCGCTGTGTTGATGCCACACGCAGCCGAAGCCAGCTCATCCCCCTTGATACATTGCCAGAAGAGGCCATAACGGGAAAAAATCAGGTTTCTCGTCACAAGTACGACAAAGACGAGGGCAATCAGACCCCATTCCAGATTGGTGATCTGAGGGATACCCAAAAACCCCCGCGCGCCCCCGAGCCGTTCCGAGAGTCTGTCTGAATTGTCGAGAACCACCCTGACGAGGATGCCAAACCCCAAGGTGGCGATGGCCAGAAAATCATCCCGAAGCCTGAGGATAGGTGCGCCGATCAGGCAACCGATCAGGGCTGCACTTAGGCCCCCCACGAGAAGGGCCGGAAGGAAAAGGAACGGTCCCGTGACCCCGAGGGCGGAAGTGAAATAGGCCGACGCATAGGCTCCGATGCCGTAAAATGCCGCGTGACCGAGCGAAAACTGACCGGTATACCCATAAATGACGTTGAGTCCGAGAGAGACGAGTATGACAATAAAGCTGTAGATGATTACCTGCTGTACATAATCGGTAGCGCAGCCCGATACAAAAAGGCCTTTCAGCAGCACGTATGCCAGTGCGGAAAAGAAGAGAAAACGTTGTGCCTCCCGAAGGAATCTCATAGCTTCTCGATCCTTCGTCCGAACAACCCATTTGGTCTCAAAAGCAGTACGAGGAGCAGGACAATAAATATGACGCCATCCCGGAAGGTGGACGACAGAAAGGCGGAGACAAACACCTCAAGCACACCGATGATGATGCCGCCCACAACTGCCCCGTGAATGAGACCAATGCCGCCCAGGACCGCGGCTATGAAGGATTTTATGCCTGGCATGATGCCCATAAAGACGTTTATCTGAGGGTAGGCAAAGGCATAGAGGATACCCCCGATTCCGGCGAGCCCTGTCCCCACGATGAATGTGAACGATATGATTCCATCAATATTGATGCCCATCAATGCTGCGACCTCCGGGTCGTGGGAGACGGCCCGCATGGCCCGGCCCTGGCGAGTTTTGTAGACCAGGAGGTAGAGGAGCAGGAGGGAGACGGCCGTTACAGAGAAGATGATGAGTTGAATGTTGGTGACGGAGAAGAGTTTGAGATCGAACACCCGGACATCGAAGGGGCGCGGAAAGGCGATGTAGTCAGGACCGAAGAGGCCTTTTAGGCTCAAAAAATACTCCAGGAAGAGGGAAACCCCGACGGCCGTGATGAGAAGTGATATCCTGGGAGCGGAACGGAGCGGCTTATAGGCAATCTTCTCGACGGCATAGCCGAGAAGGGCGGTGGCAAAAACGGTTATGGGGAAGACCAGATAGATGGGCAGATGCCATTTTGAGATGAGAAAGTAGGCCGTAAAGGACCCGAACATGAAGATGTCGCCGTGAGCGAAGTTGATGAGCCTCAGCACCCCGTAAACCATGGTATAGCCGAGGGCGATAAGGGCGTACACCGCGCCTATCTGAAGCCCGTTTATCGCCTGTTCCAGTATGTAAGAAAGAAGCTCCATTCTTTTTCTGAGACGTGGGACCCGGCCTTAAGGATTGACTGTTGTCACATAGCCGAACCCATCTTTCTCCACCTTCAACACCACGGCCGACTTGACGGCGTCGCCATTCTTGTCAAAACGGATCGTGCCTGTGGCACCTTTGAAGTTCCTGAGACCGGAGAGAACGACTTTCATTTCATCGCCCGAGGGCCGCTTTGCTGTATCCAGGGCTTGCAGCATGATGCGAGTAGCGTCGTAGGTAAGGGCGGCAAGGGCATCGGGAAGGACGCCGTATTTTGCCTTGTAGCGAGCGATAAACTGGCGTGTTGTCGGGTCTTTGCTTTGAACGGAGTAGTGATTCGTGAAATAGTTGCCCATGATGGTATTCCCGGCCTTCAGCAACTCTGGAGAATCCCATCCGTCTCCTCCCAGCATAGGTGATTTGATGCCCCTCTCCCGTACCTGGCGTGCGATGAGCACTACCTTGTTGTAATAGTCGGGTATGTACAAAACATCCGGCTTCTTCAACCCAACCTTCGAGACAAGGGCCGAAAAATCCACATCATCCTTCTGATAGGACTCATAGGCCACGACGTTCCCTTTGCCTTTAACAAAGGTGGCGCGGAATACTTCGGCCAGGCCTTTGGAGTAGTCGTTGCCCACGTCGAAAAGAACGGCGGCCGTCTTTGCCTTGAGGTTGGACAGGGCGAAGTTGGCAGCTATACCCCCCTGAAAGGGATCAATAAAGCAGGCCCTGAATATGTAGCCTTTTCTTCGGCCGTCATAGACGGTGACCTTGGGATTTGTTGCGGCACCGGTAACCATCGGTATCCTATATTTTTCACAGATCTCGCTGACCGGTATGGAAACCTTGGACGTGAGCGGCCCGACGAGGGCGAGCACTTTGTCCTGGGTGATCAGCTTCAGGGCAGCATTTGCCCCTTCGGTGGGGTCGTTTCTATCGTCGGCGATCACAGGGTTGATGGCATACCTTCCCGTCTTGCCGTACTGCTCGAGGGCAAGAAGAAAGGCATTCTTGGAGGATTCACCGTAGGTCTTGACGTCGCCGGTCAAAGGCGTGATGAACCCCAGTTTGATAGTTTCCTTAGCGCAAACCGTGAAGGGCATCGTTGCGGCGATCAAGAGCACCAGTGCAACGGCCATAAATCTTTTCATGGTAACCTTCCTCCTTTGCCGCCTGCGTCCGTATACGAAACAGGGTATACGGACGAAACCGCCGGACCTTCCTCCCGGCCACATCCTCGACGGACTGTTTCATCGTTTGGCATCCCGAACATTGCATGAAGCGTGCTTTGGCTCTTTTGACGGTTTCGTCCCCTGGAGAGGGGTCGGATTATAGCACTAAAATGAGCCATTGATAGGTGAAGTGGTCTGTCAACCGCCTAATTCTAATAAAAAACAGCATGGTTTGCAAACCGTTCTTTTATGGGGGCTCACGTCGCCCCTCCACGAGCGAAGCTCGCGGAGCCTCCCCTTCTCGCGGCAGAAGCCGATAGATTATGTGGTTGTTGTACCCATCTTTATGGAGGCGTGACGAGTGTGGGGCTACATTACAACGAACAAGCAATGCCCGCCGGTGAGGGAGAGACATTGCAGGCTTGAATCGGGCCATCCCCGCGAGAACCTTCAGACACGGACGCCTCCCCAGCAGCTTTGTGTCTTCTCAACCTCGGATAGGAGAAATCAGTGTTGATTCCCTCTCCTTTGCGATACGTCCACCCCGTGGGTATTACCCTGGTGATGGCCGGTGATGAAGCAGATATTGGCGAGGAGAACCCGTCAAAAATAGTCGGTTCTAAGGTTGAAACGAGAACCTGTTACTCTGTGATGCCCGTTAACCAGCGGCTGTCAATCCCTTCAAAAGAAATCAGTCCCTCGTCCATATGCCTCTTTAGTTCCGTAAGGAGCATGGTGAGTTCCTTTTCCCTCTGTTCTTTGAACATTGACCATAGCTCCTGACAGGCCTTGCAGTCGGCGGCATCTTTGATATAGGACTCATACCGGTAAAGGCTCTTTGAGATTAACGTAATGGTTTCCAAGATATTGTAATTAATATTCTTTAACATGGCTCTCTCCTTAGTCGGCACGAAAGAATATTCTTTTGACCAAAACTAATACCTCCTGCTTTCGACGTCAATACAGCCGATCAGTGGTCTCTCCTTTTTCTCCAAGATGAATTGAAGAAAACCTGCTTATCAAAGATCTGTCCCATATGGGTCACACCTAAAGTGTTGGAAAGGAGAGGCAGGCCACGACTTCGATCGTGGTCGCTGGGGGAATCCCAGGGGATTTACAGGATGATTACGATTCTATGCTCCCTCAGGGAAAGGGACTTTTTGCCAATAGTCAATAATCTAAAATTGAGCTACATTTCTTTTAGGGGCTGGCATAAGGCTTTCGACCGGGGAAGACATATGATTTGAGTGGGTGATGACGTTTCACGAGGTTGGTCACTGATCGATGAAAAGAATACTGGTCACCGGCGCTACGGGTCAGATCGGGTCCGAATTGACGATTGCCCTCAGGCACGCATACGGTGAGGCCAACGTAATCGCTGCGGGACACCAACGTCGGCCTGAGTGTGATCTCCGGGAAAGCGGACCCTATTGCGCCATGGACATCCGGGACGCTGAATGGCTTGAACAGACGGTCAGGGAAAGCCGGATCGACACGATTTTTCATCTGGCATCCGTGCTCTCGGTCGTGGCTGAACAGAGACCTCAACTGGCATGGGAGATAAACATGGGCGGTTTGTACAAGGTCCTGGAAACTGCCCTCCAATTCGGCTGTGCCGTATTCTTTCCCAGTTCTATTGGGGCCTTCGGCCCTGGTACGCCGCTGGAGAATACCCCACAGGTTACAATCCAGCGTCCCAACACGATCTACGGCATCACGAAACTTGCCGGTGAGTTGCTGTGCGACTATTATTACCACCGCTTCGGCGTTGACGTCCGCGGCCTGCGCCTCCCTGGCCTCATTTCCTACAAGACGTTGCCCGGAGGCGGAACTACCGACTATGCAGTGGAGATCTTCTATGCCGCCCTGACCGAAGGCCGGTATTGTTGTTTTCTCAAGCCCGATTCACGACTCGACATGATGTATATGCCCGACGCCATTCGAGCGATCATGATGCTGATGGAGGCTGACGACGAGAAACTCATCCATCGCAACGCCTACAATGTGACGGCCATGAACTTCACGCCTGAGGAGTTGACAGTGCAGATCCGCAGGTCCATACCTGACTTCACCATCGAATATGATATCGACCCCACCCGCCAGGCCATCGCCGATTCCTGGCCCCGGTATATGGATGATAGCGCGGCGCGCGCCGAGTGGGGCTGGGAGCCCCATTACGATCTTGTCACCACCACGCAGGAGATGCTTGCACACCTGGCAGTCAAACTGGCAGAACCAAAGGAGGACGACCATGCCGCTCGATAAGCTCAGGCCCCTGCTGGAGGCGAAACTCTACCAAGCAACCCAGAGCGGCCCGCTGAAAGGAGACGAACGGGTCATCGTGGACCGCCGGCAGCCCGGTGATGGCTTCGGCCCGAGATATCTTCTGAAAGGTCAAGGAGATAGGGCCTTCTTGCGGATGAACGCCAATGCGTATCTCGGCCTCAACCACGATCCGCGGGTGATAGCGGCGGAAGAGAAAGCGGCACGGCGCTTTGGTACAGGACCCGGTTCAGTTCGTTTTATCAGTGGTACCTTTGAGCTCCACACCCAACTGGAAGAGCGTCTCGCGGCTTTTCATGGGCGGGAGGCAGGTATGGTGTTCAGCGCTGCCTATGCCACGGTCATGGGAGTTCTGCCCCAGCTTATCACCAGTGAGACCCTGGTGGTGAGTGACAGCCTCAATCACAACAGTATTATTAACGCCATTCGCCTCGCCCAGCCTGGGGCAAAGGCGATCTATGAACACCTGGACGTAACCCGGTTAAGGGCCATCCTGGAACAGTACGCGGGAGAGGTGAAGCGGGTGATTGTGGTTACCGACGGCGTCTTCAGCATGCGTGGAGACCACGCCCCCCTGGACAAGATTGGTGCAGTCTGCGAGTGTTACCAGGCACGTTTCGATGAGGGGGTGATTACCGTGGTCGACGACTCCCACGGGGTTGGGGCCCTGGGTGTAAGCGGCCGCGGCACTGAAGAGAAGACAGCGTCTCGCGCCGACATTCTCATCGCCACATTAGGTAAGGCTCTTGGCGTAAACGGCGGTTACGCGGTGGCCGGGAAGACCGTCATAGACTACTTGAGGGAGATGTCTCCCTTCTACATCTATTCCAATCCTATCACCCCCTCGGAGGCCGCCGCCGCCCTCGAAGCAGTGACGATCCTCGACAGCAGTGAAGGTACCTGCCTACTCTCCAAGGTCAGAGACCTTGCGACCCGCCTGCGGACCGGCTTTCAGAGACGCGGTTATGAAACCATCCCGGGAGAACATCCTATCGTTCCCCTTCTGATTCGTGATACCGCAAAGACCCGGGATCTGGTCCAACAGCTCTTTGATCGTAATATTTTGGCAACAGGGCTTAGCTATCCCGTCGTACCAAGGGGGAGCGAGGAAATCCGATTTCAGGTTTCTGGTGAGCATACCGAGAGGGACATTGATTATCTTATTGAGGCCCTGTGAAAGGAGGTTAGGAATACCGGAAATGGCGGTGGAAGAATCCCTTGCGCCGTTTGGGAATATTCCATTGAGCATACTTTTTGCGGGCTCCTTTGGTCGAGGTGGGATTCATGACGGTTCTTGAACTGGGCTACATACCCATTGAAGAAATCGAGTGGGGGCCAAAAACATTCGTACAGGACGCTGTCCTTTGCGTCCATCGTGAAGAGCTGATCGAGAAGGCGAGGGGGGACGATCCCCGCATTGCCTCTGCCACTGCCCACATTGCAAAACCCGGTGAGAGCGTGCGGATTGTTCCCGTCAAGGACGTTATCGAACCCAGGGTTAAGGTCGAAGGAAAGGGGGGGATATTCCCTGGGCTGATCTCCGGCGTTGAAAGTGTAGGAAGCGGCCGTACCCATGTGCTCCGGGGATGTGCTGTGGTTACGGCGGGGCAGGTCGTGGGGGTCCAGGAGGGACTAATCGATATGAGCGGCCCGGGGGCACGGTACTCGCCCTTTTCAAAAACCCTGAATGTTGTGCTGGCGATTGATGTCAAGCACGGCATTTCCCAACACGAGCACGAGGAGGCCCTGCGCCTGGCTGGATTACGTGCGGCCACCTATCTGGGAGAAGCGGGACGGAGGGTAGAGCCCGTAGCTATGGACCGCTTCGAGGTGCGTCCGCCTTTCAGACGAAAAGGGGAAAATAACGATCTGCCTGGCTTAGTCTATGTCTACATGTTGTTGAGCCAGGGGCTACTCCATGACACCTACCTTTACGGACAGAACGTGGCAAGCCTCCTTCCTACTATCATGATGGGTACCGAGGTCATGGACGGTGCCATTGTGAGCGGGAATTGCGTCTCTGCCTGCGATAAGAACACGACCTACCACCACCAGAACAATCCCGTGATCCAGGAGCTTTTCAGGCGGGATGGGGTGGATCTGCGATTCCTCGGGACCGTTGTCGGCAACTGCAATGTCACGCTCCGGGACAAGATGCGATCGGCACAGTATGGGGTCAAGGTGGTTGAGTCGCTGGGCGCCGACGGGGCCATCATCACCAAAGAGGGCTTCGGAAATCCCGATGCCGATGCCATGATGTATTGTACCGGACTGGAGGAAAAGGGGATCCGCACCGTTATGATCGCCGATGAGTTTGCCGGGGTGGACGGGGCATCCCAGTCCCTCGCCGATACGAGCCCGCGGGCCGATGCCGTGGTGAGCGCAGGCAACGCCAACGAACGGATCTCGTTGCCGCCCATGGATAAGGTGATCGGGGATGTCCGGGTTATTGAAAAGATGGCGGGGATACCGTGCGGCAGCGTTGCCAAACAAGACGTTGCCGTCGAACTTCAGGCGATTTTGGGGGCAACGAATGAACTTGGCTTCGGGCTCTTATCGGCCCGGGAGGAGTAGGAACGCAGAGGTTAACGCAACAGGATGAGGATCGTACACTATTTGAATCAGTTTTTTGGTCAGGTGGGGGCAGAAGACAAGGCCGGTACCGAACCGCTCGTGAAGGATGGCCCTGTGGGTCCCGGGGTCCTTTTTCAGGAACTGCTCGGACCGGAAGCGAGAATCGTGGCAACGATCGTCTGCGGTGACAACTATTTCGTCGAACACATCGACGAGGCGACAGAGAGAGTCCTCGCCATGATCACCGATTACGGTGCGGATTTCGTACTGGCTGGGCCGGCATTCAATGCGGGGAGATACGGAATCGCATGCGGTGCAATATGTGCGGCAGTCATGAACCGTTTGGGGATTCCCGCTGTGACCGGGATGTTCCCCGAAAATCCGGGGGTAGAATCCTTCCGCAAGGCCATCTATATTGTGGAAACAAAGGGCACGACGGCAGGTATGAGGGATGGGGCGGCAAAGATGAGCCGCCTTGCCCTGAAGCTGGCGAAAGGGGAACCCATAGGGTCGCCTGAAGAGGAGGGGTACATCCCGCGGGGCCTTCGCAGCAACTACTTTGCACCCGAGACCGGTGCGTCGAGGGCAGTGACCATGCTCCTCAAGAAATTAAAGGGGGAACCTTTCGTAACTGAATATCCCATGCCGGTTTTTGACCGGGTGACGCCCCTCCCTCCTGTGAAAAAGATGAGTGAAATCACCCTTGCCCTCATTACCACGGGAGGGATTGTACCCAGGGGAAACCCTGACCGTATGGAATCGTCCAGTGCGACCAGGTATGGAAAGTACGCCATCGGCGCGTTCCAAGGATTGACCGCTAAATCCCATGAAACGGTCCATGGGGGGTATGATCCCACCTATGCCAACGAAGACCCGAACCGGGTGCTACCCCTGGACGTGCTAAGAGACCTTGAACGGGAAGGGGTGATCAATGCACTCTATCCCTACTACTATGCCACCGTCGGGAATGGCACGTCCGTAGCAAGAGCCGTACAATTTGCCAGGGAGATTGCGAAGGACCTCATAAGCGACGGCGTCCAGGCCGTTATTATCACCTCCACCTGAGGGACCTGCACTCGTTGCGGGGCAACGATGGCTAAGGAAATCGAAAGAGCCGGAATCCCGACGGTTCACATCTGCACTGTGGTTCCCATCTCCAGGACGGTGGGGGCAAACCGAATAGTCCCCGCCATCGCCATTCCTTACCCTTTGGGCAATCCTGCCAAGTCCAACAAGGAGGAAAAGCTGTTACGAAGAGCGCTGGTGGAGAAGGCCCTCAGGGCATTAGAGACGAAAATTGAAGAACAGACGGTTTTCTGACAGGTGAGCCATGAGCGACCCCGTCATCAAAGCATGTTCCCACGTTCTCATTCATGTACCCAGCCTCGTGCGTTACGGGTCAAAGCCGAGCCGGGAGATAGACGACGGCATGTCCCCCGTTTTGTCCGCCATCGAGACCCATCTCCGCAGCTTTGAGGAGGCGGTGACATATCCTCCCAATCAGGTCGTTATCGGCAATCTCCACCCCGATCACCTGAACGATATTGAAAAACCCTGGTACCGGTCTCCCGTGGAGGGCGCTTCGAGATATGGCGCCTATGGTGAGATCATGCCCGAAGAGGAGTTCCTCGGGTTGATGAAGCTCGCCGACGATTTCGATCTTATGTGGATTGGCAAGGAGACCGCGCCGATGCTCAGAGGATCGCTCCAGACCCATCCCTTCCGGAAGGATTTGGATTCGGGGAAGATCGAAGGTGGGGTGGAAATGGCGCGTATCCTTGAAAGGATTCAAAACCACGGATCGCTTCCCCTGTATCATCGTGGCTGCGTTGTGGGTTGCATGCACCGCCATCACGATAAAGATGACGCCCTCAAGGCTCAGGTGTTGATGGAAAACCTTGTAACCAAGGCTTCGGGGGCCCTGGCGTTGATGCATCTGCTCAAGAAGGCTGACATCGAGGCAACGGACATCGACCTTCTTCTGAACTGTTCTGAGGAAGCTGTGGGAGACCGGTACAACCGGGGAGGAGGCGGCCTTGCCAAGGCCATTGGAGAGATGTGCGGCTGTGTCTCTGCCACGGGCTGCGACATCAAGGCTTTTTGCGTGGGTCCACTCTATGCCCTCATGCATGCGGTCGGTCTGGTCACGTCAGGCTTGTTCAAGAAGATCGTGGTAGTGGGAGGAGGATCGTTGGCCAAGCTGGGGATGAAATTTAAGGGTCATCTTGCCAAGGATATGCCCATCCTGGAGGATGTGCTGGGGGGTCTCGCGTTTCTGGTGACCGGCGATGATGGGGAGAGTCCCCTGGTCCGTATGGATAGCGTCGGTAAGCATGACATCGGCTCCGGCTCGTCGCAGCAGAGCATCATGGAATCACTCGTTCTGAAGCCTCTCGATCGTATGGGAAAGAAGATTACCGATGTGGACAAGTACGCTGTTGAACTGCAGAACCCGGAGGTGACGGCCCCTGCCGGAAGCGGCAATGTGCCGCTCACCAACTACCGGATGATCGGCGCCCTTGCGGTCCTCCGAAAGGAGATTGAGCGTGAGGAGATCGACCGGTTCGTTCTGGAACACGGCATGCCCGGGTTTTCCCCCACTCAGGGACACATACCGGCTGCGGTCTCCTTCCTGGGGCACGCCATTGCCGCCATCAAACGGGGGAAAATGAACAATGCCATGTTTGTTGCACGGGGCAGTCTCTTTCTGGGGAGGATGACCCAGCTTTCAGACGGTCTGTCCTTTCTTATCGAGAAGAATCCCGGGGGGAGGGTACCCAATCCACTTTAGAAAATTCAGGGAGGGAGAGGGCCATGTTAAAAGGAAAAAAAGTCATCGTTTTTGGAGAGAGGGATGGTGTGCCGGGTCCTGCTATCGCGGTGTGCATGAAAGCGGCCGGGGCGGAGGTGATTCTGACCGTAACAGAGTGTTTCGTCTGAACGTCGGCAGGCGCAGTGGACACGGAGAAGCAGACCATCATCAAGAAATTGGTGGATGAGATGGGGATTCAGGATCTGGTGGTGGTCATCGGGGCTGCTGATCCGGAAGTCGCTCAGGTTACTGCGGAAACCGTAACCTTCGGCGATCCTAGCTTTGCCGGTCCACTGGCAGGGGTCTCGTTGAGACTCCCCGTCTATCATATCCTTGAACCGGAGGTGAAAAAGGCCGTTCCTCAGGACGTGTACCAGGAGCAGGCTGGATTTATGGAACTTGTGGCCGATACAGAGGAGATCGGTAAACGATTCAAGGAAATAAGGAATAGGATACAAGAAGCAGAGCATTCTGCATAATTACCGATCGAAGGGCAGGCATAAAAGTCACATCTGTCTTGCTGAAAGAGCTTCCCGTCGACGGGCCGTTGTCAATCCGCGTTATGGCCCCTAAATGTATACAGAATCTTGATTTTTCGCCATGCCGATGATATCCTCTCGTATATTCTTGGGGCCGGTTGGTATCTAGAGAGATACAAACCCTCTTCGGAAGCTATCTAACGCCACGGATATTGGCCCGTGGGAATCTTGAGCGAAGGTGCCCGGATGGAAAGGGAAAGGTTCAAAGTCCTCGTCACAGATAACATTGCAGAAGAAGGCATCGACACCCTGAAGAGGGGTGGCGACATCGATGTAGATATTAAGCCGGGCATCAAAAGCGATGAGCTGACGAATATCATCGGAGAATATGACGCTGTGGTTACCAGGAGCGGAACCTCCATCAAGGCCGGTGTGTTGGAGAGACCGGGCAAGCTGAAGATCATCGGAAGGGCAGGCGTTGGTCTTGAGAACGTCGATATCGAGGCGGCAAGCAAGAAAGGGATCATCGTCATGAATGCCCCGACGGGGAATACCCTCGCAGCTACCGAACTCACCATGGGTGCCATGCTGTCCGCCGCTCGAAAAATTCCTTTGGCCAACAACTCGCTCAAAGCGGGCTCGTGGGATCGGAAGCAGTTCATGGGCGTGGAACTGTACAATAAGACCCTTGGTATAGTGGGGCTTGGACGGATAGGAAGCAATGTTGCTATCCGGGCAAAGAGCTTCGGCATGAGGGTGATCGCCTTTGACCCCTTTATAAAAAAGAGCAAAGCCGATGACCTTGGAGTCAGTCTGTACGAGGAGTTTGACAAGCTTCTCCGTGAATCGGACGTAATCACCTTCCACACCCCTTTGACCAACAAGACCCGGAACATGGTTACAGCGGCAGAGATCAACACGATGAAGGATGGTGTGATTATCATCAACTGCGCAAGGGGCGGGATAGTCAATGAAAATGACCTCTACGATGCCCTGAAGTCGGGAAAGGTTTTTACCGCCGGGGTGGACGTATTTGAGACCGAGCCGCCGTTCAAGAGCAAGCTTCTGGAGGTCGATAACCTGTTTGTCACACCTCACATCGGAGCCAACACCTGGGAGGGCCAGAAGGCTGTTTCCGTCATTCTTTGCGAGCAGTTGGTCAATGCACTCAATGGAAGGCCCTATCAGAATGGGGTAAATATCCCCTTCATCAAGTCTCAGCTTCCCGACCGCGCCCAGCTCTATTTTGATCTGGCCGAGAAGATGGGAAAGCTCGCTGCCCAGATCATCAAGGGCAGGGCGGAGGAAATCAGGGTTGTGATGGTAGGCAAGGGCTTCGAGGAGGACCTGTGCGAGAGAAAGTTTGACGTCCCCTTCAGCTTCCAGCCCTTTACGGTCGCCGCGTTAAAGGGTTTTCTTGCCGTGAGCCACCAGGAAACGGTTACCTTTCTCAACGCCCCCTATCTGGCCCAGGACCAGAACGTGGTTGTCCAGGAGTCGAAGGCCGAACACTTCGAGAAGTTCAACGATTTGCTTGTTTTTATTGTTCGTACGGATAAGGGTGAGACGTTGTTCGGAGGGACGGTATTCTCCGATAGTCGGGGCAGGGTCGTTCTTCTGGACGGTTTCAGACTGGACATCATACCCGATGGGACCTTTCTTAACTTCCGCATCTTTGACCGACCGGGTGTCGTTGGCAGGGTGGGCACCATTCTGGGGGATCACAACGTCAATATCGCTGGCCTGAGTCTTTCGAGACAGGTAACAGGCGAGGAGATCGCCTTTGTGTCCGTAGACTGCCCCATAGAACCTGAGGTAATGAAACAGATCCTGGCTATCGATGGCATGATCGAGGCCAGCGTCATAGAGCTCTAGAGGATAATGCAGAAACTACAAGCGCTAAGAGGATTCAGGGACATCTTTGGAGAAGAGGTAGAGAAGTTCAGGCTCATCGAAGGTGTGGCCCGGAGGTACTTTGGGCTCCTCGGCTACAGGGAGATGGAGATCCCCGTCCTCGAAAAAACGGATCTTTTCGTGAGAAGCATCGGCGATGCCACCGATATCGTCGAAAAAGAGATGTTCACCTTTAATGACAGAAGCGGCGAGTCGCTGACCATGAGACCGGAGGCCACGGCCGGCATCGTCCGAGCCTATTTGCAGGCGGGACTCTATGCAAAGGAAAGGATCAGCCGACTTTTTACTATCGGTCCTATGTTCCGCCATGAGCGACCGCAGAAGGGCAGGTTCAGGGAATTTCACCAACTGGACGTGGAGGTCTTCGGCATTCCCGACTCATCGTTGGATGCTGAGCTTCTCTGGATGATCTGGCTCATGTTGACGGACCTGGGCGTCCCCAGCTACCGGTTTGAGGTCAACAGTGTTGGGTGCAAGGGTTGCAGGGAAGCCTTTCGGTCTGCCCTTGTGGACTACCTCCGTTCTCAGGAGGATTACCTCTGCGAGGACTGCAGGGCTAGAATGGATAGGAATCCGCTTCGCGTCTTTGATTGCAAGAACGACCAGTGTGCCCAACTGATGCGGGCCTCCCCCCTCCTTTTCGACCACCTCTGCCCCGAGTGTAGATCTGAGTTCGAGAGCTACCTTTCTCTCCTGGATACCTTTGGCGTCCCCGTCACCGTTAATAAGCGACTGGTCCGAGGTCTTGACTATTATACGAGGGCGGTGTTCGAGGTCACCTCTGACGACCTGGGGGCGCAAAAGGCGTTTGCAGCAGGAGGCCGGTATGACAACCTCGTTCAGGAGATAGGGGGTCCGTCCACCCCGGGGAGCGGTTTTGCCATAGGCATGGAGCGACTCGCGCTGCTGGTGCCCGCACCGGCGGGCCGTGATCGACCACAGTTCTTCCTCGCCGCAGTTGGTGAAAAGGCCTCCCGGTTCATCGTCCCTCTGTTAAAGGCGTTCATTCAGGAGGAGATGGCCCTCTCCTATACATCGGGAGGTCGATCCCTCAAGTCTCAGATGAAGTACGCTGCTGCTATCAAAGCCGATTATGTTTTGATCCTGGGAGATCAAGAGCTCGAGAGGGGAAGCGTCATCCTTCGTGATATGAAAGACGGGAGCCAGAGGGATCTGCCCCTCAACGTCGAGAGCCTTCCGCAAGAGGTGAGAAGGTCAATCGCCCCATAGGCGGGACCAGTAATTCGCCTTCCTCCATCAGCAGATCACATCATTCGGTATTTCGTCAGGGTTGTCCGGACAAGAAGGGAAATGGATTGCCAACTCTTCCCCGCATTTCTTAATCACCTCGGTGAGGGCGTCGAGAGTCCTGCCTTCCCGTATGCCCTTAACCAACTCGCCGGCCCTGACATCCCAAAACCCTTGCCCTATCTTGGCATGGATGCCCTGATCGCCCATAATACGTACCTTTCGTTCCAAAAGAGAGATAAAAATGAGAATACCTGTCCGGCTCCTCGTCCTGTGAAGCCCCTTCTTGTAGAAGGAGAGGAGCGACTGTTCTCTGACGGCCGACTCAACCCTCTTTTCACCGACAAGGGCGAGCTTGAGGGGTGGGAAGAGTCTGAAAAGGCACCAAACCGGCACCAAAAGAACGACAGTGGAGGGAATCCAAAACCAGATGGACGTATAATGGGGGTCTGGGACGACGGCCCAGGAAGAGGCGATCAGATGATCGAGAACGAGGGCGATGACCGTCGAGGCCAGGCTGGCTACAGCGACCGTGCCCGCAACCTCTGCTTCCCGGTACCGGTCGCTCTCGTTGACCAGCATCACGGCGATCTCACCGCTCGTTTGGACTTCAGCGGCCCTTACCGACTTCTTTATCCTCTCCTTTTCAGTCCTGCTAAAGAAATCCTTTGCCCTGATCTTCATGATGATCTTTGCTCCGCCCTTCTACCAGTCTCCGGAGGCGCCGCCGCCTCCGAAGTCACCACCACCTCCGCTAAAGTCACCACCGCCGGAGGAGTCTGAACCGGACCAACCACCCCATCCACCGCCGCCAACGAAGGGCCTCCCGTCCCATCCACTACGCCGCTGTCCCGCAAGGAAGCCCAGAAATAGACCCAAAAGAAGACCGACAACTGCAAGGGCCGCCAGAAGGGGAAAAGACAGGGCGCCAAAGGCAAGGGATCCTGCAATGGGTAGACCCACCGCCCCAGCTACAGCGCCTATAATCTTCGAAATGGCCGTCAGAAACAGAAGGGCTATCACGAGAAAGACGGCGAGGGTGAACAGGGAGGACCCGGAACTTCTGGCGCTTGTTCTCCCGTCTGGCGCTTGTTCGCGAGCCTTAAATTCGCCCCTTACAACCTCTATGATGGCGGATGTAGCCGCCTCGACCCCCCCATCAAAATCGCCTCTCTTAAAGTACGGGACGATAGCAGTCCGTATGATGCGGCCCGAAACGAGGTCGGTCAGTTTGCCCTCGAGGCCTCGGCCCACCTCGATCCGGATCTTTTTGTCCGCCTGAGAAATAAGGAGTATTACTCCGTTATCCAGGCCCTTCCAGCCTATCCTCCAGGCCTCCGCCACCTTGATGGAGTATCCCTCAAGGTCTTCCCCCTCCAAAGAGGGGATGGTGAGGACGACGACCTGCGTAGAATCAGTCCTCTCGAAGTCGGTTAGCTTCGTCTCCAGCCGTCCTGCCTGGGATGGGGTTAGAATCTTGGCATAGTCGTTTACGTGACCTTGCAACGGTGGCACCTGAAGGGCGCCAGCCGTCTTCGGAAGAACAAGGGTGAGAGAGAAAAGGGCGAGGAGAAGCAACCAGCGCCGAACCTTCACCGATGAGTGCCTTTTTAGCTGAAGAAGAGGTCTCACGTTTGCTTTTGGCTTTGAATCGAAAAGCATCTTTCCTGTATCTGTCTTCTCCCGTTTCCGACAAAGATCAAACACCGTCTCCGCCCAGCCCCCTATTTCTAAAACTGAACTTTTGGCGCTGTGGAGGCCCCGGCATCGGCCTTGAACGGCTCCTTCCGCTTGAGGTGAAGCAGCAACCTGTTGGTCATGGAATTGGGGAAGATGCGAATACTAGTGTTAAACTCCTGGGTCGCCCTGTTATACCGAACACGGGCAACGTTTATCCGGTTTTCTGTCCCTTCGAGCTGGTTTTGGAGATCCAGAAAGTTCTGGTTGGCCTTTAGGGTCGGATATTGCTCGGCTACCACCAACAGCCGGGAAAGGGCGCTGCTCAGTTGGGACTGGGCCTGCTGGAACTGCTGCACTGCTTGGGGGTTGTCCAGCATGTCTTTCGATACCTGGACACTGCCGACTTTGGCCCGCGCCTCGGTTACGGCCTGAAAGGTCTCCCTTTCGTGCTGGGCATATGCCTTTACCGTCTGTACCAGGTTCGGTATCAGGTCCGCCCTGCGCTGATAGCTGGCTTCGACATCCCCCCACGCGGCAAACACTGCCTCTTCTTTGGCCTGCATCTCGTTGTAGCCACAGCCGGTGAGAACCCCCATGAAACTCAGAACTATCAAAGACCATAAGACCCTTTTCATCAAAACCTCCGCATTCTCAGTCGGTCAAGTCCAAAATATTATAGGGTAGTCCCCTCGAACTGTCATTCCGAAAAGAGGGGGCAACTGCCGAAAAGCCTCTGGTGGTGCTGGGAAGCGATTATGCTTGAATTGGTACCTCCCACTGTTTAATATTAAGGAAACCTCACTAAGAATAATACCTATGATATATACCATAACCCTCGCCCCCGTTCTCGAACGTACCCTGGACGTAGAGGAATTTATCTACGACGACGTGAACCATGTAATAAGTGAAAATCGCAAGGCCGGCGGTAAGGGCATAGACGTATCGAGAGTCATTAAAGAGTTGGGCGGATATAGCGTCGCCCTCGGCTTTGTTGGAGGCTATAACGGGCGTGAGGTTGAGGGCCGGGTTGTGAGCGAGGGTATCGTCTGCAATTTTACGCCCACCAGCGGCGAGACGCGTATGGACATCGTTGTTAACCAGAGAAAAAAGACGATGCAGACCTTGCTGAGCGCCCCCATGTCACCCGTAAACCCCATAGAAACGACCGCCTTCTATTCGCGAATAAAAGATATACCGCCGGAAAGTTACGTTGTCATGGTCGGCTCTATTCCCGAAGGCCTCGCCCAGGCCTTTTGGGCCCAGTTGATTGCTGTTCTCAGGGAAAAGCGCGTGCGGATCGTTTTGGATGCCGACAATGAGCCGCTAAAACAGGGCGTTGAGGCCGGGCCTTTTCTTATCAAGCCGAATATCCATGAGCTTTCACGGCTGGTGGGTAAGAACGTCAGGGAGATTGAGGAGATTATCGAGGAAACAGAACCCTTGTTGGAACGGGTGGAATATGTTGTCGTGTCTCTGGGGGCTCGTGGCGCTCTGGGCCTGTCGAAAAAGGAGCGCATTCACGCAGTCCCTCCTAAAGTGAACGTGAGAAGCTCGCTGGGTGCCGGCGATGCTCTCATAGGCGGTCTTGTCCTTGCCCTCGATGGGGGTGCCGACTTTCGAGAGGCTTTGGGACTCGGCGTTTCATGCGGAACCGCATCCACACTCACTTCCGGCTATGCCTCCTGCTTTCGAGGGGATATTGACGAGATTCGAAAGCAGGTATTGATGAAAAATATTTAATTTCTCTTGTCTTGGTCGCAATATTATAGTATATCCATTGGAAGGTCTGAACTGAAATACTAAAGAAAGAAAGGAGGTGAAGACAAGATGAAGAAGCTGTTTGTTTTGTTTATAGCTATCGCTTTTATTTCAGGCGTAGCCTTAGTCGGTTGCGGTCCGAAGACAGAGGAACCGCCAGTGGCGAAGGAGGAAGCAACGCCAGCTCCGACCCCTCCCGCGGCTCCGGAAGCAGGCGCCCCGGCTCCGGAAAAGGCACCAGAGCCAGCACCAGCACCAGCACCAGCACCAGAGAAAAAATAGGTCTGAGCTTATGGAGGGTATATCCGCATCAAACACGGGTATACCCTGCATACTTATTGAGGAGGAGTACGATGAAAATGAGGTCTTTTTGTCTCCTGCTGTTTGTTGTCCTCTTGGGATTTTCGCTAGTCGGGTGTAGTTGTGCCAGACAGGCGATGAAAGGTGAAGAAACACCCCCCAAAGCGCCGGAGGAGAAGAAGATTGTCGCTATGGAGGAGAAGACGGAAGTAGCCGCAGTTAAGGAGGAGACTGCCCCTGCCCAGCCTCAGCCCGTCGCTCCTGCTATAACCTTGAATGCTGTTTATTTTGATTTCGACAGATACAACATCAGACCTGCGGATGGTGAGATCCTGAGGTCAAACCTTGAGTGGTTCAAGGCAAATCCGAACAAGAAAATAAGAATTGAGGGCCACTGCGACGAAAGAGGCACCGTCGAATACAACCTCGCTCTGGGGCAGAAGAGAGCAGACGCAGCAAAAACCTACCTCATGAACCTTGGTGTCGATGCCAATGCACTTGAGACTATTAGTTATGGCAAAGAACGGCCGGCCGACCCAGCACACAACGAGGCGGCATGGGCGAAAAACCGGAGAGCCGACTTCGTTCCTCTTCCGTGATAGAATTGCATAATCGGGAGGGTGCTGAGCGGGCCCTCCCTTTTCTGTCACACCCGCAACAACTGGTCGATTTCGTCGCTCCCCTTCACGGTGTCAATGTAGCCGATATTGCCGCCGTATCCAGACGATATCCTTTCAAGATTCCCCCTTTCTACGCCCGTCTGATCGATTGGAGCAACCCTTTTTGCCCAATTGGATTGCAGGCTTTGCCCACTGTTCACGAACTGACCGACGGGCACACCCTCGATCCCCTTGACGAGGAATCTATCCAGGTAACCCCTTCTTTCCTAAAGCGTTATCCGAAAAGAGGTGTCTTCTGGGTAAGCGGTCAATGTGCCATGTACTGCCGTTTCTGCAACAGGCGGAGAATGGTGGGGAAGGGATGGGATCCGGAGCTTTCAAGGGAGGAGACCCTTGATTATCTCGAAGGCGATGGTGAGATCACCGAGGTGATACTTTCCGGGGGGGACCCCATGACGCTCCCGGCGTCGGAACTGGGGTATATTCTGGAAAAACTGAGAGGCATTCCTCGGATTCGAACGATCAGAATCAGCAGCAGGCTCCCGGTGGTCTATCCCATGGGTGTCGAACGCGATCATCTCAGGGCAATAAAGAAGGCTTCTCCCATCTGGTTCATCGTTCACATAAACCATCCGAGAGAGATTACTCCAGAATTCCTGGAGGTCGTGACGTTGCTGCGCGAGTCAGGGGCCATCCTGTTGAGCCAGACCGTCTTGCTAAGAATGGTCAACGACTGTTCCGGCATTCTTGGAAAGCTGTTCGAACAACTGATCCAGGCAGGTGTAAAACCTTACTATCTCTTTCAGCTCGATGATGTGGCCGGGACCGCCCACTTCAAGGTGAAGGTGCACACCGGCCTTTCCATCATCCGGCAGTTGAGGCGGGAGGTATCCGGTCTTTGCATGCCCCACTACGCCCTTGATATAACGGGCGGTTTGGGAAAGGTCCCGATAGAGAATCAGTACATTGAGGGTGCCGGCGAGGACCTGGAGGTGAAAAACCTGACGGGCAGGGTGGGAGTCTATCGGGATACTGGTCGGGCTAGCACCTGTGTCTCCTGCGGTATATGTGGCAAAGTGAGAAAGAATAGGGATTGCCAGTAGGATGTGGAAAAGAGGATCTCAGGAGCTTTGCGGCATTGAAGAAAGCGGGATGTATCCTCGGAGCAGATAGTAGCCCAATTTCGCCAACTGGGCCATGAAGTCGGATAGCGCATCCTTATCGTGCCACCATTCTGCTAAAGGATAACCCACGCTGCTCGACCAGGGATGATATGAATGCCTCGGGTTCTGCCTCTATCTCTGTACAGCAGATAGCTGCGCCGGGTGTGGAATCCTTTGGACAGGAGTACGGCCGACTTGATGGATTCCCTTGACAACACATCGAGAACCGCCCGAGCTTCTGTAAGGGTGATGGGATGCGAAACGGGAACTGACACCAGGACGTATTGCCCCTTTTTCAAGCCCAGTTCCTGTAATTCATCTTCCAGAATCTGCTCGTAATGTCGAGATATGCCAAACCCCATTTGAGTCTCACGGTATCTGTGGGTCACGAGTACGAGTCGAGCAACACGTCCGTCCCTCATGAACTGGAGCGCCTCGGCTGCGGTTCCCTGGGCAAGCAGCTGCTCCCCCTTCGATTATCACTGCATCGGCCCTTCCCGGCAAACGGGGCGCCAAGAATCTACCGGTAACATCGAGGAGCATGGTGCCGAACAGCGTGGTGACCAGGATCAAGAGGAAGACAGTCCCCAGGGTTGCCCTCCACCATCTCCTCGGCGGATGCCCACGGTCTTGCTCGACAGTGTCCTGCCTGCCGGTTTTGTACATCCTCCCCTCCGGTCCGTCCGACAAGTCGGTCTTCTCTTCTATTGTTCTTGATGCTCTTTGACGGGGCCGAAAATGGCAGAGATGTAGCCAAGGGCTGAATAGATGCTACAGACGAGAGCCCCATAGATGACTATCAGGCCCGTTTTCTGGATAAAGCCAGAAGTGCTGAACAAGATGCATGAAATACCGATAATCTGGAGCGCGGTCTTCAGCTTGCCGGCGAAGGACGGGTAGATGGTCACCCCTTCGGTGGCATAGAAAGATCGGAGGCCATTTATGATGATCTCCCGGCTGACGAGGACCAGGGTAATCCAGAGTGGTACCATGTGGTAGTAGGAAAGGGCGATAAGAACGCAGGATATGAGAAGTTTATCGGCTATGGGGTCGAGGTAGACGCCGAGTCTGCTTGTCATGCTCATCTTCCGGGCTATTAGCCCATCGAGGCCGTCAGTTATCCCGGCCATGATAAAGAGCAGACTTGCTATAAGCTGATAGCGGTGGTCCTCGGTGGCGATAAGGACAATGATGACGGGGATAAAGAGGATTCTCAGGAGACTTAGCCTATTCGGTAAGGTCCATACAGAGGGGGTTTCATCTTTACTCTTCATGGCGAGCTTTTCAACCGGTTATAGAAGTACTTGACCCGTTTGACGTAGTTTACGGTCTCATCGATGGCCGGGACTGCCATGTTGTTCTGAATGACCCTGTTTGGCCCGGCATTGTAGGCAGCAAGAACCAATTCCAGGTTGCCCTTGAAAAGCTCGTGCAACTGTTTGAGGTACTTGGCCCCTGCCTGAATATTCTCGCTTGGGTCGAAGGGATTCTGGAGATCGAGGAGATGGCCGGTCGACGGCATAATCTGCATGAGTCCCCTGGCTCCTTTGTTTGAAACTGCATTTGGATTCCCGTTTGACTCTGCTATCATAACAGCCTTGACCAGACTCGGATCTATCCCGTGGGCTTCGGAATGTGCGCGAATGAGCCCATCATAATCGGATCTATTGAAGGCGCCTTTCACCGAATATGACGTTGCTACTCTACTGTCGTGGACCAATATGTGATATCCCTTGCTTGGAGGGCGTATATTAGTCATATGGTACACGCCTTGGTCGTCGATATATCCGTAGATAGCGCCATAGCTGACAAAGGGGGCAAAAACAAAGAAAACCGCAAAAACCAGCTTGGCAAACATAAGGCTTATTCTCTTAAAATTGGTGCGCCTTGTCAAGTCTTTTGCCCTCCTGAAGAAAGCGCTGAAGACGCAAAACGGTAACATGGTAAAATAGGGAAAGAACGACAAATGCGAGGGGGCGACGCAAGCCCCAATACTAGTTATCGCACAAAGAGGCAACCATGAAAGGAAGATTGTATGTCGTTGCGACCCCTATCGGCAATCTTAAGGATTTGACGCTCCGTGCCATAGAAATTTTGCAGGAATCGGACCTGATCATCGCAGAGAACAGAGACCGGGCCATGAAACTCCTGGCCCATCTCGGTCTAAAGAAGCCAGTCGTGACGATCAACACCTACAGTGAGGAAAAGAAGGCGAGAGGCATTGTGGCGAGAATGGAGAAGGGAGAACTCTGCGCCCTTATTTCCGCGGCCGGAACACCCTGCATCTCGGATCCGGGCAAGACCATCGTCCAAAGAGCCTACGAGGCAGGCATTGAGGTTCTGGCCGCCCCAGGGCCCTCCTCCGTGATTGCCGCCTTGTGTATCTCCGGTGTGCCTTCCGACAAATTTCTCTTTTATGGGTTCCTGCCCCTCAAGACCGGCAAGAGGCGCACGGTTCTCCGCACCCTGGGGGGGACGCCGTATCCTGTGGTATTTCTTGAATCGCCTCGGAGAATGGAAAACCTTCTTCAGGTCATCCGCGATGAATGGGGAAACCGGTTTGTGGTGATCGCCAAGGAGATGACCAAACTTTACGAGGAGGTCATACGGGGGCCAGTCGAAGATCTGATCGAAGGGTTTGCATCTGAGGTGAAAGGCGAATACACGGTTGTCGTTGCCCCGGAGGGCTTCGAGGGGTAATTCTTTTTAACCCTTTGCCTGCCAGGGGTAGCTACCCTTGACATCCCTGGACCCGAGCGGCCCTAGTGCGTCCTATGAATCTGTTTACCCACAATGAACAGAATACCGAAGAGGCCGAGATTGAGAAGGACAATGAGGGCCCCTGTGGGCAGATTGAATGTAAAGGAAAGAAAGACCCCGAGAAGGACCGATAAAAGGGCAACGCAAGCTGCGACAAACATCGTGTTCTTGAAACTTCTGGCTACCTGAATGGCGCTTACCGCAGGGAGAATGAGGAGGGCCGATGTGAGCATGATGCCCACGAGACGCATGGCAAGGACCACGGTGACGCTCGCCAACACGGCCACGATGTTGTTGATTGCTTTTGTGTTTATGCCTGATGCCTTGGCAAATTCTTCATCGAACGATATGGATAGGAGAGGCCTGTGCAGGCCGATGATCACCATGATCACAGCGACAGCAAGGGCAATCGATATAGCGACCTCTGTCGGTGTCACCGCAAGGATGTTTCCGAAGAGATAGCTGAAAAGGTCGACGTTGAAGCCCGTGGCGAGGCTTGCCAGGAGGACGCCTACGCTTATGCCCAAAGCGGATACCATGCCAATGGCCGCATCGCCATGAATCCTCGCCTTTTCGGTCAGTTTCAAGATGGCGAGAGAAGAGAGCACCACAAGGGGTACGGATACGAAAATCGGCTGAACCTTTAGGAACAAGCCCAGTGCGGCGGTGCCGAACGTGACGTGGGCAAGCCCGTCCCCGATAAGAGACAGGCGACGCAGGACCAGCAGCACACCGAGGGTGGCGCAGAGAAGGGCGATAAAACATCCGGCGACCAGTGCCCGTTGAATGAATGCGTATTGTAGAAATTGCAGTATTTCCATTGTTGACCTGGTTATCCTCAGGGTCTATGTCGTGTCATGGCGATGGCAGATGATATGCTGAGAGGAGGGCCCGAAGAACTCCGACATGTCCGATGAACCGCAGAAATCATCAAAACCGCCGTAAAATACGATCTTTCTGTCAAGGTACAGGAGTTTCTTCGCGTAACGGCCGATATTCCCGATGTCATGGGTAATGAGCATAATCGTTAGATTCCGTTCCGTATTGAGTTCCCGAAGGACGGCATAAAAACGCTCCCTGGTCTCTGGGTCTATAGCGCTCGTTGGTTCGTCGAGGATGAGCATCTCCGGGTTTCCTACCAGGGCCCTTGCAAGGAGCACTCGCTGCTGTTGCCCTCCCGAAAGCTCACCGATCAGCTTTTGTTTTATGGGCAGGATATCCAACAAATCGAGGGCCTTTGTTATCGCCTTGTCTTCCGCCGAGCGAGATTTCTCCCTTTTCCCACGGGCGATAAGGCCCAGGGCCACGATCTCTGACACGGTAGCCGGGAAGAACTGAGTGCTCAAATTGAGTTTCTGAGGCAGATATCCGATTCGATGCCATTCATGAAAGCGCGTTATATCCGTGCCAAAAAGGGTTATCGTGCCCGTCTGAGGCATCAGTATGCCGAGAAGGTTCTTGATGAGGGTGCTCTTCCCGGACCCGTTAGGCCCAACCAACCCAACGAAGTCACCAGTTGCGACCTGGAACGATATCTGATGGAGAACCTCCTTTCCATTGTAGGAAAACGATAGACCGTCTACCGAGAGAACCTCTACTTGCATTGTAGCCCCTTTTGAAGCATGGTAAGGTTGGTCTTCATGATGTCGATGAAGGAGACACGCTGTTCCATCTGTTCTGTGGTGACGTTATGGCCTGGGCTTAACGGGAGAAGATTCGCACCCGTTTCTCTTGCAATGGTCTCCGCCAGCCGGGGGCTGGCCAGTTCTTCGTAAAATATGTGGCTCACTTGATACTGTTTCATTTTGTTGACCATACCCACCAGATGGGCTGGCGATGGCTCGGCATTGGGCGACACGCCACGCAGGGAAACGTAGGTGAGGCCATATCGCTGTGCCAGATAGTTGAAGGCGTAATGACCCCCATGCAGAAAGAACCTGGTTTTGCACCCGGCCAGGCCTGTACGATATGCTTCATCCAGTTTGCGAAGCTGATCTATGTAGGCTGAAGCATTTCGGGCGTAGTAGTCCGACGCCTTCGGGTCCCTTTTACTGAGCTCCTCTGCAATAGTTCCGACCATCGCCTGGGCATTGCCGAAATCGAGCCAGATATGGGGATCAGAATTCATGTCAGGCCCGTGACCCTTGCCGCCATGCCGGTGTCCATCATGATCCTCGTCGGCCGACCGTAAGGTTATTCCTTTGCTTGTGTCCACAACGACGAGGTCCTTTGAATCGATGCTCTTCAGGATCGTTTGGACCCAGGGTTCCATTGCCCTGCCCGTATATACGAAGAGATCCGCTTTCTGTATGGTAACAACATCTTTCGGTTTTGGCTCGAAGTCATGGGGTTCTACGCCGGGAGGCAGAAGGAGGACGACCTCAACCCTTTCGCCACCAACCTTGCCGGCAAAGTCAAAAAGCGGAAAGAGGGTTGTCACGATCCTCAGTCGCCGTTTTTCGTTGTCGTGCTGTCGGCCCTCTTTACAGCCGGCCGCACCAAAGGACACCAGCGTAAGAATAATCAGTAAAATCGTCAACTTCTTCATCGATCTTTGATCTCCTCTTTATGACAGCAGTCTTCACAGAGACCTTCCACCTGGAAGGTGTGGGAGAGTACCTTCCCCCGAAAGGTCTCCCTTATCTCCCGACTGATTGCATCGAGGGCACAGGTCCCGATGTCCTCAACCCTGCGACAGGCAATACAGACAAAATGATGGTGATGTCCCTTGTTCTGGCACAGGTAGTAATAGAGTTTCCTGTCGGGATGCAGGACCTTTGAGAGGAGGCCTCCCGCGGCAAGTTCCTCAAGATTACGATAGATGGTCGGGAGTCCTGCCTCTCGCGATCCCTCCTTTACCTTGGCCCAGACCTCCTCCGCGCTCAAATAGATGGAGGAACCCGCCAGGGCTTGGAGTATGGCCAGCCTTCGGGGGGTAGCTTTCAGCCCGAGTGTTTTCAGTTCTTCTCGGAAGTCGTGGTTCACGGGAAACCGTCTCGTAAATAGAAACCATTTTTATTTAAATCATGAAGCCGACCCTTGTCAAGGGGTGATTGTTCCGGCTGGCGATGTCAAAGTTAAGGATGAAAGACGGCGGGCGCTTCAACAGGGCGGGCGAACCCTTGCACCAATGCGAGTACTTGGGTGAGCTATCGAACTGGCGCTCCCGGGTGCGGAATAGCCGGTTAGGTCTCTCTCTTTGTCACATACTGAGCAAGCCCTGTCATTGCGTCCCGGTAGGGGGAAGGGGGGAACGCGTTCAGGAAGGACATAGCCTGTTCGGCATGGTTTTTGGAGGCTTGGACGGTGTATTCGATCCCTCCCCGCCTTTTGATCATGTTAAGAATTTTTCGATAATCCTTCTGTGTCATACGGGGTTTGTTTATGCTGTCGGTCACAACCGTACGTTCCTCGGGGGTGGCAGATTTCAGAGCATGTATAAGAGGGAGCGTTATCTTGCCTTCCTTGAGATCGCTTCCCGCGTCTTTTCCGAGGGTTGTTCCTTTTGACACGTAATCGAGAACATCATCGGTTAATTGGAAGGCCATACCGAAGTGATAGCCGAATCTATTCAAGGCCTTCCGCTTGTCCTGATCAACCCCTCCCAGTATCGCGCCTACCTCGCAGGCCGCTGAAAGAAGGACCGCTGTCTTGTTCGCTATAATCTCGTAGTAGTCGTCCTCGGTTGTCTCCACATCGGAGGTCTTCAGGAGTTCCATAATCTCCCCTTCCGCCAAGGCTGTGGTGACCCTTGACATCACGGCGAGCACCGCTGAGTTCTGATCGGAGACCATGAGATCGAAGGATTTTGAGAAGAGAAAATCGCCCACGAGAACGCTCGGTTCGTTACCCCACAGCGTATTGGCCGTCGGAGAACCCCTTCTTGTCTTCGCGTTATCCACGACATCGTCGTGGAGCAGCGTGGCCGTGTGAATGAATTCCACAATAGCGGCGTAAGGAATGTGTCTGTAATCGGCGCAACCGCTCATCTTTGCCGAGAGGATGACCAGGATGGGCCTGATTCTCTTGCCGCCCGATTTTATGATATGGTGCACCACCTCTCGGATGAAGGAAACCCTCGTAGTGAGGAGTTTATCGATTGATTCTTCCAGCCTCTGAAGGTCGTCACCGATCAGTTTCGCTATATTTTCCATCTGTACCCCATGCCCTTTTAACGGTAGTATGCCTGAACCTCTTCGGTGTATCGGTCTCCGGAAAAAACATAGAGCGGCTTTTCGACTTTAACCTCAACGCCGCCTTCTCGCATGCATTCAAGGAGGAAGAGACGGGCCCGTTCCCCCTCCCGGGAGTGGATAAAGCGAAGCCTCCGGGGCTCCAGGCCTCTGGCCCGAGACTCTGCCAGCACCTCGGCAAGGCGGGACACCGGGTAGATGATATAGAGCCGACCCTTTTTCCCGAGAAGAGAGGAAGACGCGGCCCCGAGAAGCGCGGGCAGTTTCAGAAGCGACTCATGACGGGCGAGAAGCCTCTCTGCGGTCGGACTCTTACGCCCGGTACTCTCCCTGACGTAGGGAGGATTCGAAACGACGGCATGAAATCCGTGGGGGAACCGAAAGGAATTGACATCCCCCCGTACAAACTGGACGTTGTCACATCCGTTCAATAGCTGATTTCTGACCGCCAGATCAAAGAGACACTCCTGGATCTCGATGCCGACAAGGGGGTTGCCGTAGCCCATTATCGACAGATATATGGGAATGATACCACAGCCGGTGCCCACGTCCAACAATCTTTCGTGTCTGTTTAGGTGGACAAAATTTGCGAGGAACAGCGAGTCTATGGAAAAACGATACCCTTTCTTCCTCTGGACCAGTCGCAGCTTTTCGCCGCATAACACGTCCAGGGTTTCGTCAGGACCTATCGAATCAGGCATATTTGTAAAAGACGAGACCGGAGAGTATTTTGGGGTAAAAATAGGTGGATTTTGGAGGCATGTAGAGATGATGGTCTGCAACGCCTTTCACCTCTCCCACGGTTGTAGGAGGGACAAGGAAGGCAAAGTCGAAGATCCCTTTCCGGGTCTCATCGACGGCCTCGTTCGCCTCGTTGGTAAACGAAAATTCATCGTCGGCAACGCCGAGAAGACCTTTCAACACCCCTGCGTGGCCGATATTTACCTTTAGCTCTCTCAGCGTCTGAGGAACCGCCGGGTCAACGAAGAAGGGTACCTTTTGGGTCAGAAGATAGAGATTCGACGGATCTGCATGAGGGTACAGGATATAGGCGGGGGAAGTCTCCCCTGCGATCCGCTCCGTCGCCGCGGCAATAGTCGAAAGGGGTTGTCGCTCAACGACGAAATAGGGCTCCACCGCCCTCAGCAGTTCATCCAAGGACCTCGGTCTTTTTAGTTTGACCGTCCGGTGGTAGGGCAGGATAACTATCCCCTCCTGGTGCATGGGGCTTAGGAATATGGCTACGTAGGGAAGACCCAACTTAAAGGCCACGGAAAGACGGTGGTGTCCGTCTGCGATATACAGATCTTCGCTATCGAGCAACCGGGCCACCTGTTCTATCTCAGATGCCTTACTCATCCGGTAAAATCTGTTGGTTATGGCCAACTCATCCACGAAGTCGTAGATCTTCTCCTTTTGACATGAGGAAAGGGCCTCGGCGATCTTGTCCTGGCGGTCCTCATAAAGGGAGAAGATAAGGCTCGTATAGGTTTTCATAGTACCGATCAGCCTCTCCCGGTCCTCCCTTGCCTCCCTTCTGGTTTCCTCATGGGTCAGTATCCGTTCTCGATCCAACCGAACCAGAGGTATGATGCCCTTTCTTACATAGTTTTTACCACCTACCGAGAACTCCTGTTCGTACAGGTAGATGGTCTCCCTCTGATCGTATTTGACTATGCCCTGAGCCAGCCACTGTTCCAGGGTTTGCGCGGCCATGTCGTACTTAGTGATGCCGTTCTTTTCGAACGGCACCTCGAGGTTGATGGTGTTGTAAGGGCTGCGGCTATAATACGGCGAAGGATCAGAGATGATGTCGTAGGGCGGGCAAACGCACTGTCCTATGTCACCTATTCTCGAAGGTTCATAGAGGAGAGCCTTAAACGGTTTGATGAGGGGCTCGGACATGAGGTTGTTCTATACCACATGGCCGAGCCCCTGTCAACGAGACCTAACAGATACGGGGGAACTGATCTCCCGCCAAAACCGATAGAATCCTCTTGGCGCCGAACGAATTCTTGATAACGACCCGTCCTGGGTGGTCTTCCGTGATTCTTCCGATCACGGTTGCCCTGGCTCCCAGGACATTGCCTCGCATAGCTGCAAGAACCCGGTCCGAGTCGGCCTCGGCAACCGTGGCAACGAGCTTGCCTTCGTTTGCCAGATACAGGGGGTCGAGGCCGAGCATTTCGCATGCCCATGCAACCCCCTCGAGAACAGGGATCTGGTCCTCTTCGACCTCCACACCAACCCCGGAACTCACGGCGATCTCATTCAGTGTCGTGGCCAATCCGCCTCTCGTGGGATCTCGCATTGTGTGGATCTGGTTTGTGGCGCCCAGCATGTCACGCACCAGGTGGTTGAGGGGGGCCGCGTCACTTGTCATATCAGACTGGAACTGAAGCCCCTCGCGCTGACTCATGATCGTGATCCCGTGGTCGCCAATGGTGCCGCTTACGAGAACCACATCACTCGGACGACTATTTACAATCGATATGTGAAGGTCATCTCGGACGAAGCCGATGCCGGCTGTATTGATAAAGATCCCGTCGGCCGCCTTTTTCTCCACCACCTTGGTATCGCCGCAGATGATCTTAACGCCTGCCTCTGCCGCGGCCTTGCTCATGGACATAACGATCCTTTCCAAATCGTCCAACCGCAGCCCTTCCTCAAGGATGAAGCCTGCGCTCAGATAGAGAGGGGTTGCCCCCATCATCGAAAGGTCGTTCACCGTTCCGCAGACCGAAAGACGCCCGATATCGCCACCGGGGAAGAACAGGGGTTTTACGACATAACTGTCTGTCGTAAAGGCCAACCGGGAGCCTTCGGCAGCAAAAACGGAGGCATCCTCCAGTCGAGATAAGATCTGGTTGTCAAAATGGCTGACGAAAGCACGACGTATCAGCTCCTGGCTTAACCCGCCGCCACTTCCGTGGGCAAGGAGAATAATGTCATCGCTCACCGTCTGGAATCCTCTCTTCTATCCGTACAAATAGTAGGCAGCACACGTTCCTTCCGTGGAAACCATGCAGGGACCGACCGGATGAGTCGGGGTGCACACAGAGCGGAACAGCGGGCAGTCAACGGGTTTTGTCACGCCCCGTATCACCTCTCCGCAGCTACATCCCTCGGTATCTGCCGTTTTGCCTGGGTTGACGCGAAAGACAGAGCGTGCGTCAAACCGTCTGTATGTCTTCCTGAACATGAGACCGCTCCGGGGGATTTCGCCGATACCGCGCCACAGAGCGCCCGATATACCAAAGACCTGGTCCATAATCTCCTGAGCCTTCACATTCCCCTCGGCCTGCACGGTTCTGGGGTACGTATTTGCCACCTGAGGGATGCCCTCTTCGTGCTGGAGGATGATGGATCGGACCGACCAGAGCACGTCAACCGGCTCGAACCCTCCCACGGCGGCGGCTACACCGTAATCCCTCGGCAAGAATTCCCAAGCCTTCCAGCCCACCACGGCACTTACGTGACCGGGACACAGGACCCCATCCAAACCCAATTCACCCATATCCAGAATGGCCCGCATGGCCGGGGGGGTGACCTTGTGCATGGAATAGACGAAGTAATTGTCGAGGCTGTTCTTCTCTGCCTCCAGGATTGAAGCTGCCACCGTCGGTGCTGTGGTTTCAAACCCAATGCCGAGAAAGATCACGGCCTGTTTAGGATGGTTTAGGGCGATTTTGAGCGCGTCAAGGGGCGAATAGACAATCTCCACCCGAGCACCCCTGGCCCGAGCCACCTCCAGGCTTCCCTGACTGCCTGGCACCTTTAAGAGATCCCCGAAGGTGGTGATGATCACGTCCGGTATGGCCGAAAGGGCGATGGCATGATCAATGTCGGCCTGACTGGTCACGCAGACCGGACAGCCGGGTCCCGAAAACAGGGAGACCCGTTCAGGGAGGATCTGGCGAAGCCCATACCGAGAGATCGCATGGGTATGGGTCCCGCAAAACTCCATGATCTTTATTGGATGTTCAGTAAGATGGGCAATATCGTCAACAAGTCTGCGGATGAGGTCAGGGCTTCGAAAGGCGTTAAGCGTCCTCATCGCTGCCCATTACCTCTTCGAGAAGTCGAAAGGTGGCCTCAGCCTCCTGTTGGTCGAGGATGTTGATGGCATAACCGGCGTGCATCACCACGTAGTCGCCTATCTTGACGTCCGGGGTGAAGAGGACGCTTACCTGCTTGGTGATGCCCCCCAGTTCGGCCTCAGCCATGGCGCCTTCTATCTTTGTGATGCGTGCAGGAACAGCCAAACACATGCCTTAGTATACAGCATCGCCGATAGGGGCTCAAGAGTCCGGATCGGAAGGCAGACTGACGCGTTGATCATCCGAGGGCCTGCCGACATGCTTAGGAGGAGGCCAATACCGAGGCTGCAACTACGGCCTGACCGAGAGCGACACCGCCATCGTTGCAGGGCACCTGTCGGTGAACGAATACGTTCAGGCCTATTCTCCTAACCGAACGGATCGTTTTCTCAAGGAGCAGGCGGTTCTGAAAACAGCCTCCCGTGAGAACCACGTCGCGGATTCCTGTCTCCTGGTGGATAAGGGAGGCAACGGAGGCGGCAACGGACGCCACCGTGGTGTGAAAGGTTTCAGCCAACCGCGAGGTGGGGACGCCGCCGGCGATCTGATGAACAATCGCCTCAAACATGGGCCCTACGTGAACCTGCCATACACCGTCGGCGAGCTCGACATAATAGGGAAAGGACTCATCGGAGCCCGTTGAAGCCGAAGACATTTCCAGTTCCACCGCGGCCTGGCCTTCAAAGGTTATGGTCTGGCAGACGCCCAAAAGCGCCGAGACGGCATCGAACAATCTGCCGCAAGACGAGGTAAGGGGCGTGTTTATCCGTTGCTCCCCCTGCCGGAGTATTATGTTGACCTCGGTCGCGGGAAGGGCTTCTGCAAAAGGGAGGGCAGGCAGAGACCCGAGGAGGGCCCGGAGGTACGCTATGGCCAACCGGTAGGGCTTCCGAATGGCAAGCTCGCCGCCGGGCATGGGCAACTGCTGGAAGTGCCCGAAACGCTCGAACCGCTCGTAACCGGCAACAAGGAATTCGCCTCCCCATACGGTGCCGTCAGGCCCGTACCCTGAGCCATCAAAGGCGATGCCGATAACCCTGCCCGGGATCCCGTTATCTGCCATGCAGGCGGCCACGTGGGCGTGATGGTGCTGTACGGCGATCAGGGGAAGACGGTCCTTATGACGCAAGGCGTATCTGGTGGACAGATAGTCCGGATGCATGTCATGAGCAACTGCGGCTGGTTCCACCCGAAAGAGACGCTTATAGAGGTCTACCGTCTGTTCGTAATGTTCTATTGTCTCGATGTTATCGAGATCTCCAATATGCTGGCTGAGAAAGCCGTAGGTATCCTTTGCGAGGCAGAAGGCGCTTTTTTCCTGCGCCCCTGTGGCCAAGAGGGGCCTGCTCGTCACAGGAAGCCTTATCGGGTAAGGTGCGAGGCTTCGGGCCCGTCTCACCGGTTGTGCCGTACCTTCGCTGACGAAGACCACGCTGTCGTCGTACCGAGAGTGGATGTCGCGATCATGAAACAGGAAATAATCCGCCAGATTGGAGAGGCGTTCCATGGCTTCCCCGTTGGCTGCGGCTATGGGCTCTTCAGTCAGGTTGCCGCTGGTCATGACGAGGGGGATTCCGGCCTCGGAGATGAGCAGATGGTGGATCGGCGTGTAGGGAAGCATAGCGCCGAGATAGTTGTTCTTCGGCGCAACCTGAGGCGCGATGGTACACCCAGGTTTTAGTCTGAGCAGGACGATCGGCGCCTGAGGTGATGACAGGATCTTGGCCTCTGCGCTGTCGAACCTACAGAACCGGCGAAGTTCCTCAAGATTTTTCACCATCACCGCGAAGGGCTTATCCCTTCTGGCCTTGCGATCCCTCAAGGTTGAGACGGCGGCAGGGTTGGTTGCATCGCAAGCGAGGAGAAAGCCCCCAAGGCCTTTTATGGCAACGATCTTGCCGTCGCACAGAAGAGATGAGGCGTGCCGGATGACATCGGTGCAGTTGACGGCTTTCCCCTTATGATCGGTGAGCCAAACCCTGGGTCCGCATACCGGACAGGCGTTCGGCTGGGCGTGAAACCGTCTGTCGAGGGGGTTTTCATACTCAGCTCGGCACTGGGGGCACATGGTAAACCCGGCCATTGTTGTGAGGGGCCGGTCGTAGGGGATGTCCTGTATTATCGTGAACCGGGGTCCGCAGTTGGTACAATTGATGAAGGGGTAACGGTATCGACGATCGGATGGATCAAAGAGTTCCCTCAAACACTCCGGGCAGGTGGCGATGTCCGGCGAGATGTGCTGATACCCTTCGTCTCTTTGGCTTTGCCGGATCTCGAAATGGGTGTATCCGCGGATGGCCTCATCTTCTACCTCAAGGTGGGCTATGTGGGCGATGGGCGGCGCCTCTCCCTTAAAGCGGTCAAGGAAGGCTTCCACGTTTCCCGAAAGGCCTTCGATATGGATCTCAACACCACTTGAGAGATTTAGAACGAAACCTTTAAGATCATTCTCTACGGCCAGCCTGTAGACGAAAGGTCTGAAGCCGACCCCCTGGACAATCCCTTGGACCGTGATATGTCTTGCCTTGCAAGATTTATCCAAGAGCGTTTTCTTCCCTTTCGTCTTCAACCTCTATGCTTTCGACGAAGAACTCTTTACCACTCAATACATCTCCGCCGATGGCGGCGCAGGATGGGCATGCCCACTTGTCATTCAGGAGGAATTCCAGGAAACACTTTCGGCATCGAAGTAGCGCCGGCACAGGGACAATATCCAGCCGCGCGCCTTCAGCCATGGTCCTTTTTGAGACGACATCGAAGCAAAATCTGATGGCTTCCTCCTGTACCCCGGACAGCTCGCCGACCTTCAGTGTTATCACCTTTATGGGTCTGTGAGGGGAGGCGTTGACCACAAGGGCCACGATGTTCTGGGTGATCGCCAGCTCATGCATGCGGGAATTCCTGATCGGGGAAGGGGTCCAAGAGGCTAGTATATCACGGATATGTGGCTCCTTCCATGAGGTTCTATCCCCTCAGCATCGTATTCTGACGCCTCCCCCGCCCTCCTTGCGAGGGTCTGAATCCTGTCAAAAGGAAAGAGTTCCTGTTTTCCGGAAAAACGGCTTCAGAAGGCTGAAGATGGTACGGGACCTTCCTGTAGAAACAGTAGTATTTTCAATGACTAAGTGTATGCTGCGACACTGCTTTACAATGGCACGGTTCTTGTTATCAGGGGGTTGATGTCTGAGAAGGCCATACTGTTTTGCATTCTTCCCGGAAATAGAACTGCGGGGCAGCATCTTGAGGAGCTTGCAGGGAAGATACGGGCGAGTGCATCCGTCCACATCGTTCGGCAGTTGGAAGATGTGAGGGCTACGCTCCTGTATAGATGGGAAGAGATTGGCGTGGCAGTATTGCTTGCAGCGACCCGTCAGGAGCTTCTCGATCTCAAAGCCATGTGGTCTCTATTCGAAGATTTGAAGACCATCCTGATCCTTCCTGACGGCGAGAAAGAGACTGTCGCCATGGCCCATACGATGAGGCCGAGATTCATTAGTTGTGGAGGCCGCGATCTTCGCGATGTGAAGGCGGTTTTGGAGAAGATGACGGGTATCAGCCTCCAAAACGGGGGCGCGTACCTTTAGAACCAGCACGTACGGCAGTCCCAGAAGACCCGGGAGAAACAAATCTGAACCATGAAGGAGCTACCCATGATACGACAACGGGACGAGATGAATGCCGTTTCAGGTAACGATCCGCTAAAAATGTACTTTGCCGAGATTTCCAAATATCCCATCCTTACCAGCAGCGAGGAGCGGGAGCTGGCGGAATTGGCCCACAATCACGATGACAAGAAGGCGATTGAGAAGCTCATCATGTCGAATCTTCGCCTGGTGGTGAAGGTAGCGCTCAATTACTACAACGCCTACTTGAATGTTCTTGACCTCATCCAGGAAGGAAATGTGGGTCTCATACATGCTGCCAAGAAATACGATCCTCAAAAGGGGACGAGGTTTTCCACCTACGCATCCTTCTGGATAAGGGCCTATATCCTGAAACATATCATGAATGTCTGGAGTATCGTTAAGATAGGAACCACACAGAGCCAGAGGAAGCTTTTCTACAGTCTGAACAAGGCAAAGAAACAGCTTGAAGGACAGGGAATTGTGCCCGAAGCGGCCGCTCTTGCCCAGGTTCTCGATGTGAAGGAAGAGGACATCGAAGATATGGAGATCCGTTTTTCCTCAGGAGATGTGTCTCTCGATGAGTCGAACGACAAGGGCGGTGAGACGAGCAGCTACCTCGAGATGGTGCGCGGCGGGGAAAACATAGAAGACATGGTTGCGGCTAAGGAGAAGCGGGAAATGCTGGAAGATAAGATTCGGGAATTCAAGGCCAGGCTCAACTACCGAGACCGATTTGTTCTCGAGAACCGAATCATGTCCGACCAGCCGCTCACCCTACAAGAGATAGGGAAACAGTTCAGCATATCCAGGGAGAGGGTCAGACAGGTGGAAGACAGAATCTGGAAGAGTCTCAAAAGGGAGCTCAAGAGAACGGTCTTGGCAAAAGAGGCTTTTCGGCCCAATCTATTGCCCGAAAGAATCCTCGCGGCTGGTTAAGGCTCCCCTCTCGGGACCTACGACCCGAGAGGGTGTTGATTTGGCAGGATCTATTTGCGCACTACCAGGACCGGGATCTTGGTATCCCGGTGGATCACCCCGAAGGTGGTGCTGCCGATGAGGGCTGCCTGGATGGCACTCCTTCCGTGGGAGCCGACGATAATGAGATCAACCGATGATCTCTCGGCCTCCCGGACGATCTCCTCAACGGGATGGCCACAGAGGATCACAAGTCTCGTCTTGACCCCTTCTTTGTCGCAAAGCTCTTTGATCTCATCAAGGTCCTTCTGGGCCACCTCCTTAAGGTAGTCTTCCACCGGTTCAATGATGTGGGCCGGGGTCGCAGAGGCGGGTACCAGGGGATTTCCAACAAGAACCGAGCGGTCGATGACCGTTAACGCGGTTACCGTGCCTTTTGATAGTTTCGCCAACTCGATGGCATAACAAACAGCCTTCCTTGATGTCTCCGAGCCGTCCGTGGCAACCAGGATCTTTGAGATCATAATTAACCCCCCTCGTCCACTGTAACACGGTCTCTGATAGGGCACAAGGCCAACCATGTGCCAAAAATCGGTTCATCGGCAAAAGGGCATTTTTGCCGGACTGTCGATGGCAGGCAGTGGAAGCTGATATCGATAACAGCCTTGCAAGTCGTGCCGGGGTGGATTAATTTGTGGATACGAGAGACGGGCTTATTCGGCCCCTCATTTTACGGGGAGGTAGACCATGCAGGATAAGGGCAGTGTACAGCAGAAGGTCCAGGGACTATGTGATTGCTATGCCGAGACCGATCCTCTGAAAGGGATGACATCGGTCTTCTCTGAATCGGACAAAGAGGAGGCTGCGCTCAAATGGCTTGCCCTTGCCGTGCTGCACGGCATAGACCAAAACGCCGAGGAGATCAAGTTGTATCGATCCTCAGAAGGGGGTGTGAAGGCGACGGCGGAATACCGGAAGCGAGCGTTGCCCCTGCCTGATGGTTCAATAGGCCGGATGGTCATGGAGGCCTTGCGGCAGATGACCCATATCGAGGGAGATAAGGGGAAGGTCCCCCTCGCCCTGGGCATTCGGGATTCCAGCGTCGAGATCGTGGTCAAGATAAGAGGCGAGGATGGTGGCGAGAAGATAACCCTTGAATTTCCCAAGTAGCGCTGAGAGAAGGGGGGTAGCGATGAGGATTGCAGTATTTAACGGCAGCCCGAGGGTCGGCGGTAATATAGATCTGTTGCTTTGTCAGGCTATCATACCGATGGAAAAGGCTGGCCACGATGTGGTTCGATTCAACCTCAATCTTCTCACAATCAAGCCCTGTCAGGACTGTGGCGAGTGCGAGAAGACAGGTGAATGCGACATCAGCGACGATATGGCATACGTGAGTGAAGCGATCCGTAATTCCGATAGAATTGTTCTGGCCTCGCCCATCTTCTTCTTCGGTCTTTCAGCCCAGACCAAGTTGATGGTCGACCGGTGCCAGCCTTTTTGGTGCGAGAAGTACCTGCTGAAGAGACCCATACCAGAAGGTCCAAACGGCCGGAGAGGCCTGTTGATCTTGGTGGGGGGTATGAAAAAGGAGATTGGCGTGCAATGTGGAGAGGCCACTGCCTTGGCCTTTTTCAGAACCATAAACGTGCCTGAACACCAGACAGTGAGTTTTCTGGGTGTGGACGCGAAGGGCTCCATTATGGAACGGCCCGAGGCCTTTGATAACGTGTACAGGGCCGTCAAAAGTCTGATCGATTTGAGGGGATAGATGATAGAAGAAAAGGTGGAAGGGGTTTTAGGGCACTTCGTTCCCGCAAAGGACGCTCATATCCAGGCGTGCCTGTCGCAGCGGGTCGAATCGATGCGATCCAATGGCTTTGAGACCATAGAGATAAGACCGGGGTTTCCGAATTTTCGGCGGAGAGAGATGGATATGTCTTGCGATCTTCTTGGCAAGACCCTTGCCTTCCCCCTTCTCGTGTCACCCATCACTGGCGGCGGCCGTCTGTCGCGAAAGATAAACGTAAACCTCGCCGTGGCAGCAGAAGAGCTGGGCATTGCGATGGCAGTGGGTTCGCAGCGTCCCATGCTTGAGGGGAGGGCCTCTGCCGATTCCTACATGCTCAGGGAATTTTCCCCGACCATTTTGCTCCTTGCCAACCTTGGTCTGGTTCACGTTCGGCTCGGCCGGGATTATTTGTTGAAGGCGGTTGAAAGCATCGGAGCGGACGGCATCATTCTCTACGTTAACCCCCTGCATGAGATTCTTCAGGCTGACGGAGAGGAGGATTTTTCCGGGGTTCTTGACATGCTTGGGGGCATTCTCATCGATTTTCCCTATCCCGTGCTGCTCAAGGAGGTAGGGTTCGGGATGGCCCAGTCAATTGTCGAGTGGGCGGCGGGTCAGAAGATACGGGGCATTGACGTGGCCGGTCTTGGCGGCACCAATTGGGCTCGCATCGAAGGCATAGTCCAGAAAAAAGACCATACTCTGTTCGAGGAACTGGGCACCCAAACCAGGGACGCAGTGGTATCTGCCAGGTCCGTCCTTCGTGCTGACCAGGAGTTGATCGCCTCGGGAGGTATTCGAACCGGCGTGGACATGGCCAAGGCATTCGGGTTGGGCGCGAGTATCGTCGGCATGGCTCTGCCTTTTCTCAGTTGGGCGGCAAAATCGGCTGAGGAGGTCATATCCGGCGTGAATAGGCTTAGGGAGGAGTTGGAGGTGGTCATGTGGTTTTCCGGCTCGAGAACCCCGAAAGAGCTCTACAAAAAGCTTGCCGTCGCACCATAATCGGAGCAGGTACCTTAGGAAAGCCTCACTTTCCTATTGCAAAATCGACATCTCTATTGCAGAATCTAAGCTCGACGCGGCCAGCAAAGGAAAATCGAGAAGGGGCAGAGACCCTTTAGGGAAGCGTTAACGAGGAGGCAGCCTATGTCAGTCGTGAGCGAGACCTTTGAGAACAACGTTGTTACCATAACTCTCAACAGACCTGACAAAAAGAATTCCATGAGTCTCGAACTACTCCAGGGTCTGCACGCTGCACTCCTTCGTGCCGAGGAAAGAAACCCTGCCATTGTCGTCATCAGGGGGGCTGGAGCCACCTTCTGCGCGGGCGGGGATGTTATTGAATTCCGGGACAGTACGGAGCCGACCGTCCAGGTGGACGCGATGGTCGACGCACTGAACAAGAGTATCGCGAAGATCAGGCACATGAATACCATTGTCGTGGCGGTTGTCGAAGGGCTTGCCTTCGGCGCCGGCTTAAGCCTGTCCCTCGCCTGCGACCTTACGGTCGCCGAGAAGGGGGCTATCATGAATATGGCCTATCGGAGGATAGGTCTGACCCCTGACGGTGGGGGCAGCATCTTCCTGCCGACGCTGGTTGGCATGAAGCGCTTTAACGAATTCTACCTGCTCTGCTCCAATATCGACATGCAAAAGGCCCAGGAGATAGGGATAGTCAACTTTGTCTACAGCCAGGAGGAGCTTGAGGCAAGGCTCAAGGATTTGATTGACCAGCTGATTGCCCTTCCCGGTGAAACCGTGGGTTTCATGAAGGGTCTGGTCAATGCCACGCTCTTTCCCATGTTGGACACCCAGTTGGGCAGGGAGCGGAGACTGGTGTCGGAGTTTTCTGGCAAGGAGGAGTTCCAGGAACGGCTTGGGGTTATGTTCAAGAGGAAGTAGTCCGCCTCTGAATAGGTCGGGTTTCTGTGGTGAAGGGGAAAGGTGCTGACGCTACCCACACCCGGAGGCGCACAAGTAGTCGGAGGGTGTTGACATGAGCGGGCTCAAGGACCATATACGGGAGATGATGAACCAATGGCCCGACGGGGTTACGGCTGACGTTATCATGACCGACCTCCGCGAGCGCTTTCGATCACTGGGCAGCCTTGTCGTCTCCCCAAAAGCCACCGAAGGTCTTCCTCCGTGGGGAGACTGGTTTGTCCTGGATAGCCAGGAGGATTTTAAGGTCAAGAGGATCGAGGTCTCCCCAGGCAAAAGGCTCAGCTATCAGAGACATTCTAGAAGGGAAGAACACTGGCAAATCATGCGGGGGCAGGCACGCGTTACCATCAATGGGCAGGATTTTCTGCTGGGGGAAGGGGAGTGTATCAGGGTAGCGCGTGAAGCCCTCCACCGCATTGAAAATACAGGGAAGGAACTGTTGATTTTCATAGAAGTACAAAAGGGCGACTATTTCGGTGAGGACGACATCGAGAGGGTCGAGGATGACTACAACCGCACGTGACGCCCCGCAGGCTGTTCCTCCGTTGAAAATGACCCTCTAGCTCTGTATTCCCCTTAAGATCGAATGTAGGTCTACCCGTGGCCGACACGGTGGTCGTTCATGCCCCGTTGTGGGCAAGGAGCAGGATTCCAGCCGAGCGATGGGGCGATCAGGGTGCAGCCCTGCCACAAATGCAAAAAGCACCTCGGTGCTTTATCCGCTTGATGTTCGGGTCGTCCTAGACCCCGCAGGGCAGTAGGCGCCCCGTTATCGCTGGTGCTTCTCCGTCAGACCCCGTCGGTCTTACATCCCCTCGCCAAGGGGCCTCTGGAAAGTGTATGAGAAAGGCTCACCCACAAGTTTCTTGTACATGGTCCCGGTGGTACACGTCATCAAGGCGAAGGGAAGGGCCACAATGCTGGCGGCAGCGCCCAAGACAAGGGCCGCGGCACCTACCGGCCTGGCAAAGGCTATGTCTGCAAGCATTCCTTCGCCCGTTGGCTCGGCGTCTCTCATCTCATAGGTCAGGCCTGTTTCGGCGTAGAGGGGCGATACGAGTCCGACCACGAAACAGACCAGTATCGCGGCAAGCGATGCTTTTCTCATGGCGAATCCTCCTTTAGGGATATTATCGCACTCATGGGTCAACTGCTTTAGTCATTTGTGGTGAAGCCGACAACTTCCTCCTTCAGAGTCTTATAATCCCAAAAAAGAACAGCTTTCCAACCCCGTTGGGCGGCCATCTGAATATTGTCGGGGTTATCGTCCACAAACAGAATGTCCTCAGGAGCGGTCTTCAACGTCTGTTCAACATACCGGAAAAGGCCTTTATCCCGCTTGCTCATGTGGAGGTCATAGGAATTGAAGACAAACTGGAAATGCATCAAAATCCCAGCCCCGTCTTCCCTGTCCAACTGATAGAGCCAATCGGTCTGGTCCGTGAGCAGACCCGTGGTATGGCCGCGTTTCTGAAGATCCGAGGCGAAGGAGAGCATCTCAGGCCGCACCACGAAACGTTTGAGGATCTGCTCTCGAAGATTCTCGTCGGATTCATCGAGACCGAATCTGAGTCTTACCGCCTGCCAGTAGGTCTCTTCATCACTGGTACCTGTCACGTAGCCGGTTTGATAGATCAGATCCCGAGCTCCCTCGAAGAACACGACTTCGTCCAATCCGTTTGCTCTTGCAATTGCCTTCAAACCCTCCCGAAAACCCTCTTCGGCAATCACGCCCCCAAAATCAAAGACCACTGCTCGTTTCATGTAACCGGGCATCTCCTGCCTCATTGTAATGCCGGTCAGGCTATTTGACAACCTGCAGATAGCGCCCATCGGGGAGGTGATGGGTGACCTGCCTTTTTCTTGTGCCCGCTCCCTGCGATCTGATAGACTTCCCTATCCGACCGGAGTTCGGCGGTGCTCCGGCGGCGGATAAGGTGGGCAAAGGATGCAGCAATGACGGGTTTCTCTCAACGGATCAGGCCTTATGCACAGGTATACTGGAATCGTCGAGTAGGGGTAATGTCCCTGGTGGGCTTTTCCGCCGGATTACCCCTGGCCCTCACAGCAAGTACGCTCCAGGCCTGGATGACGGCTGTCGGTGTCGATCTCCGTACTATTGGAATATTTTCGCTCGTCGGCCTGCCGTACACCTTGAAATTCCTCTGGTCGCCTCTCATGGACAGGTTCGTCCCCCCGTTTTTCGGGAGGCGCCGGGGCTGGATGCTCTGTACCCAGTTGGTCCTGATACTTGCTATCGGGCTGATGGCCGGCAGTTCTCCCAAGACATCTTTGGCCTTGCTGGCGATTTTTGCCTTTATTGTTGCCTTTGCTTCCGCGTCCCAGGATATCGTCATAGACGCCTACCGAACTGACGTGCTTGAACAAGTGGAAAGGGGTGCCGGTGCGGCCGTCTATGTAGCCGGTTATCGCATCGCCATGTTGGTATCCGGTGGCTTGGCTTTTATCCTTTCTGATCGTATCGGCTTTCGGGACACCTACCTTTTGATGGCCGCCACCATGACTGTCGGTGTGATTGGTTCCGTATTCGGCCCGGAGCCCAGAAGGAAGGCTGCGCCGCCAAGGTCCCTGAAAGAGGCCATATCAGGCCCGCTTTCGGATTTTTTCGCCCGAAAAGGGGCCCTATCCATCCTTCTGCTCATCATACTCTACAAACTCGGGGATGCCTACGCCGGTTCTCTTACCACGGCCTTTCTCATGAGGGGGGTCGGGTTTTCCTTAACTGAGATCGGGACGGTCTATAAAATGCTGACCATCGTATCGACTATCATCGGAGCCGCCCTCGGGGGTAGTCTCATGGTCCGTCTGGGGCTTTATCGGTCTCTCATGGTCTTCGGCATACTCCAGGCAGTCTCGAATCTTTCCTTTATGGTTCTTGCCTGGGCGGGAAAGAGCTACCCCATCATGATAGGGGCGGTTGGCTTCGAAAACCTTTCAGGGGGAATGGGGACCGCAGCCTTCGTATCTCTCCTTATGCACCTCTGTAACCAACGCTACAGTGCCACGCAGTTCGCTCTTCTTTCTTCTCTTGCGGTGCTGGGCAGGGTTTGTGTGACCCCGACTTCAGGGTTTCTCGTTGACTGGCTGGGCTGGGCTTCGTTCTTCTTTATTACGACCCTTTCAGCGATCCCAGGCCTTTTTCTACTGGGTTATCTTCGAAAAGAGGTCGAGAAACCGGAGGTTTAGGGCGCCCCGCGACGCAGAAGGGAACGATTCCTATCAAAGAGGCAACAGGGGAGCCGCCTCGTGGGGGCGGAGGATGATCATCCCGGGTTTGTCAACGAGGTAGTTCATAAGGTCTTGATCTACGACACGCCGCGCACCTTCACGAGAGGATGCATGACGAAGGGCCAAGCCTCCCTGAACCTCAACCACGATACCCGTATGGCTCACGTCCAGACCTTCAAAGGGAGAGTAGACTCCCAGGTAATCCCCGATTTGCAGGCGATGGACGGCCCCAAAAAGGGCATTGATGGGGAGGTAGGTTACGTCTCTATCGAATGGCGTGATATCCGGGACGTAAGCAGTCCCATCGTGTCTTCTGTTCAGGTGCTTTCTGACCGTTCTAACATCGTTGCCACCGATATCGCCCGTCACGTCGGTAACATAGGCCCCGTTCTGCTCTATCCAGTCGGTAAAGAAATGATTTCTGGTGCGATAGCTCACAACGCCTGATCGGTACCTCACTTCTTTAACCCTGCAGACGAACTCGTCAAAGGAATTCGAACGGCGCATAGCCTCGACGTAATCAAGAAAGGTGAAGCAGTCGAGCCCAGCCAGGTTTACTACCACGCATTCTTCGATCTCGGCGCTGCCCATCAGCGTGGCCTGTTCATACGGTGTCCCGAGAAAGGCCCCAGAAATTACGCCGATTTTCGAGCCCACCGATCCATCCCCGAGGGATGCAAGAAGTTCGCTAATCGACTCCCGTGACCACGTGCCCAGCCGGATGGTTTCATTCGATCCCATGATCAACCCCTTTCCTCACCACACTATAGCAAAGGCGGCTACGGGACGGCAAGCTTTGGTTTCGAATGAGGACTTCACGTTTTTCACCCGACATGGTAAGGTTTGCCTTATGGGTACCACATCCGGCCTTATCGATCTCCACCTTCACGGCGTTGAGGGTCTTGACACCCGGACGGATTCTGTGGCCGACATGCTCGCCATTGCGGGGATCGAGGGAGGGGAAGGGGTTTCGGAGATTCTCCTCTCTCTCTACCCCGGTCCGATTCCCGTGATGCGGCGCCAGTTAGCCACGGTCAAAGAGGCTATGGAGAGACAACAATCGGAATTTGCCCACGAAACTTTTGTCTCTCACGTCCCCCATTCTCAACCCAACAGGGGGTCGTCTGCCCGAATCTTGGGGGCCCACTTGGAAGGCCCGTTTCTTAACCCCTTACAATGCGGTGCTCTTGATCCACAAATGTTCCTGACGCCTTCGTGGGGGGCCTATGAGGAGCTGACCGAGGGCTTCGAAGATACAGTCAGAGTCGTGACCCTGGCGCCCGAACTTCACGGAGCACCCGAGTTGATCAAAAAGATAGTAAAGACAGGGACGATCGTAACGATGGGCCACTCAGATGCCAGCTATACCGAGGCCGAGGCCGGGTTCCGAGCAGGGGCCAGGGGGGTCACCCACCTTTTCAACGCCATGCGACCCTTCACCCATCGTGAACCGGGGGTGGCAGGATTCGCCCTTACCAACCCCCACGTATACATTGAGATCATTGCCGACCCCCACCATCTTCATCTCGAGACCATCAGGCTGGTTTTCAAGGCAAAACCACGGGACAGGATCCTGATTGTCTCCGACTCGGT
>DCUF01000059.1 GCA_002328485.1 Deltaproteobacteria bacterium UBA2221 | reverse complement strand
CTGTCGACCATGCGGCGGACGGGGAAGATGGTCTCCTCCTTGCCCGGAAAGGGTGTTACGACGTTGCCATCATTGACATCATGCTTCCCCGGCTGGATGGATTGACCGTCATCACCAGTCTCCGTGAGGCGAAGCAATCCACCCCGGTCATCATCCTCAGCGCAAAGGACAAGGTGGAAGACCGGGTGAAAGGCCTTCAACTCGGGGCTGACGACTATCTTACGAAACCCTTCGCGTTTTCCGAATTGCTCGCGCGGGTTCAGGCCTTGATCAGAAGAGCCACAGGCGCAGCCGAGACAACAAGGCTTACGGTAGGGGGCCTCACCCTGGATCTCCTCACAAGAGAAGCCCACCGAGACGGAATACGTCTTGACTTGCAGCCCCGCGAGTTTGCCTTGCTCGAATTCCTTGTGAGAAATCCCGGGAAGGTCATATCGAGGACTATGATACTGGATCACGTGTGGAACTACCGCTTCGATCCCGAGACAAACGTGGTCGAAGCGCGCATGAGCAGGCTGAGGGATAAGGTTGACAGGAATTTTGAAAAGAAGATTATTCATACCATTCGGGGTGTTGGCTACCTACTTAAGGAATCTGGTTAGGGTCCGACAGACTGTCGCCTTTCGGCTTACCCTCTGGTACGCCCTCATTTTCACTGCATCGATGTTTGCCGCCTTCGTGGGTTTCTACATCATCACCATGCACGAGGTGCATGACATCACCAGGGAAGCCCTTTCCGAGCTGCGTGAGGATTTTCGCCGATACTTCGGCACAACAATCACTGTGGTGGTCGCCTTTTCCGGACTTGTCGGCTGGTTTATGGCAAGAAGGGCTCTCACCGCGGTAGGGGAAGTCACCCGGGCCGCTACCCTCATATCAAAAGGGGCGCTCGACAGTCGCGTGCCGGTAAAAGGCAGGAATGACGATCTGGACCTCCTCGCAGAAGCCTTCAACACCATGGCGGAACAAATACAGACCCTTATCTGTGAGATGAAAGAAATGACGGACAGTATTGCCCACGACATTAGAAGCGCCATTACGAGGATGCGGGGGACTGCCGAGATGGCTCTCCTCGGCGAGAACACAAACGACGAGTATCGCACGGTGATAAGCGGCATCGTCGAGCAATGTGATCATTTACTCATCATGACCAATACCATGCTGGAGATATCGAGGGCTGAAGCGGGGCTGACGGAGCTGAAGCTTGAATCGGTGGACCTCATCGTTATGATGCGTGATATCGTTGAACTCTTTCAGCCTGCTGCGGAGGACCGGAACATCTCCATCACCCTCCAGGCCCCCAGGGAGCTGACAATCATGGGCGATGTCCAGAAGTTGCAGAGGGTCTTTGCAAATCTGATCGACAATGCCGTCAAGTATACCGCCGACGGCGGAGCTATAACGATCCTGATAGAAGAGGGAGGGCATCGCGCCTTCATCACAATCGCGGATACGGGGATGGGGATTGCCGAGACAGATCTGCCTCACATCTTCGAACGGTTTTTTCGGGGGGAGCGAAGCAGGTCAGCGTCGGGCAGCGGTCTTGGGCTGAGCCTCGCAAAGGTTTTTATAACTGCCCATGGAGGCACCATAGCCGTTGAAAGCAAGCCGGGGCAGGGAAGCCGGTTTGTCATTGCCCTGCCAAAGAAGCCCAACTCTCACATTATCAAAAAGTAACCTTCCGGCTACGTTTCTGTAATATGAATCGTGCAATAATATGACGTCCGGAGGGTGTGCCCCGGGCCACAGGTGAGGCCTAAAGGCACGATGTGTCTTACAACGTAAGGAGGCACTGGAATGAACACACTGAAAACGGGCGTATTGATGGTAGCGCTTACCTTGATGTTTCTCGTCATCGGGGCGCTTATCGGCGGCAAATCGGGGATGACCATGGCGCTGATAATGGCTTTCGGCATGAATTTCTTTGCCTACTGGTTCAGTGACAAGATAGTGCTGAGAATGTACGGCGCCCGCGAGGTTAGTGAGGCGGAAGCGCCGGGTCTCCACAGAACCGTGGTGCGTCTTGCGCAGCGAGCCGGTCTTCCCATGCCGAGGGTTTACATCATCGACCAGGGCCAGCCGAATGCCTTCGCTACCGGAAGAAATCCACAGAACGGGGCGGTTGCCGTCACGACGGGCATCCTTGGCATCCTGAGTAATGAGGAGCTGGAAGGTGTTCTTGCTCACGAGCTGGCCCATATCAAACACCGCGACATCCTGGTGGGCACCATTGCAGCGGGTATTGCCGGAGCGATTACCTATCTCGCCCAGATCGCCCAATGGGCAATGATCTTCGGTGGCCGGAGCGGTGATGACGAAGGCGAAGGGGGAAATCCGATAGTGGCCATCGTGATGATGATCGTCGCGCCCATCGCCGCTATGCTGGTCCAGATGGCCATATCGAGGTCCAGGGAATACGGCGCGGACGCGGGTGGTGCTGCCATTGCCGGTAACCCTTTGAGTCTTGCCCGGGCGCTCAAAAAACTGCAGACGGCCTCGGAGAGGATACCCATGGAAGCGAATGGAGCCACTGCCCACATGTTTATCGTAAACCCCCTCTCCGGCGGTAGCCTCATGCGGCTTTTCAGCACCCATCCGCCCATGGAGGAGCGGATCGCGAGATTAGAGGAGATGGCCTATGGAAGGCGCTCAGGTTAGGGCAGGCAGTCCGATAACCGCCGGCGACACGTTGACGAGATAGATGGTTCATAACGTAAAGCCGGTAGGCGGTCGAACCCTCCTTTTATTCGTGGTGATTCTTGCCGCCTGTCTTTTCGGCTGCGGGAGAAGCACTTCGAGCATAGAAGGAAAGGTAGTGGATGGAAAAGGACAACCCCTATCCGGCATAAGGGTAGTAGCCGTCAAAACAGAGCCCCTAAAGGGGCATAAAGGATCGAAGACACGGACGAATTCTCAGGGAAGCTTTCGTCTCAAAGGCCTTATTCCAAACTCGCCTTATCTAATTCACCCCGAATCGGATAAATGGATGGCAAAAGCAAGAGTGAGGGTGGTGAGCGGGCCAAGGAGAACGACAGGCGCTCTGCCACACCATTTCGTCATCCGGTTCGTTTATCTGAAAAACGGAGTCATAAGGGATTCGTTGCTCGGGCTGGAATGGGTTCTGGCTTCCGGCCAAACCATGAGTTGGCTGGAAGCCGTCAGTCATGTCGCAAATCTACCCTTGGCCGGAGGGCGCTGGAGGCTTCCCTCGCTATCTGAATTGAGAAGCATTTACGATGAATCCCTGGAATCTCATATAGACACCGCTTTCGGGATAGACCGTGATTGGGTCTGGAGTTCTCAAGTAAAAGACGACACAGAGGCTTGGTTCTTCAGCTTTGAAAATCGTTTTGAGGGTGGCCATTGCAAGGAATGGCCTCTCACCCGCGGCCGGGTGCTGGCAGTACGCGCGATGAAGCCGTAATGTGCGAGGCAAGTTTGGAGAGCATGTTATAGACGAGGAGCTGGTTCAGAAAGGGTGTCTCCAGCCAAGCACATGGCTTTGATGATGAATTCACTGCCCACGAAGCGTCAGACGCAGACTGGAACAGGGGGAGACCAGCGCTTGACGACGATGGAGAAAAAGTCAAAGAGCATTGGCGGATGGAAGGAAAGGTGCAACATATGAAGGGGAAGCATGCGCTGCACGGACAGCTCCTTGTCTATGACCCCGGAGAAGGGGACATGGTGCAGCGGAGAAACGACAAAAACCTTAGTTCGTTCCGTCAGCCTCCTTCCGGAAAACGCATCAACCGACGAGAGAGAATATTTGAAAACGTCCATGGGTGACACTCCCCCGCCATCACAATCGGCGTCCTCCCATCATACGCTGACAGGCAGGATCTCCTCCCTGATCGACAACCTCCCTCCTGATAACGTAACACTTGCCGAAATCAGGGAGACGCTCGGGCAGGACGGCCCTCTGCTTTTAGCCGTGTTCCTATCGATCATCTTCCTCATACCCGTTTCGCTGCCGGGAGTGAGCACCGCATTTGGAGTTGCCATACTCCTTATTGGAATTAGTAGACTCTTGAATCGCATGCTGTGGATACCGAATTGCTTCCTCAAACGCCAACTGCCCGTTGACAGGCTCCGCGACTGCCTGGCCAGAGGGCAGAAGTGGGTAAAACGACTGGAGGGTATCAGCCGTTCTCGCCGTCTTGAATGGCTGGTGTCCTGCGGGTTCGTCAACGGTCTTAACAACTGCGCCCTTATCCTCGCCGCCGCTCTCCTCATGGCGCCCTTCGGTCTGGTCCCCCTGAGCAATACCCTCCCTGCTCTCGCCATTCTGCTTTTGGCTATAGGGTTATTGCGCCGCGATGGTTTATGTGTCTGTCTCGGCCACGTGATGAATGTGGCAACCGTAATCTACTTCGCGCTTCTTCTGGGAGGTGGGGGGTTGGCGATCTACGAGCTTTTCCGTTATCTGGCATAGAGTTTTTAGGGACAGCCTTGGCATAGGTGGCCCAAGGGGAGCTTTTCCTCCTCATACGCTGCTCAGTAAGCCCAGCCGATTGCTAATACCTCCGATATAGGCTATGGTGTACCTAAAAAGGCCTGATCGGGCAGACTGCATCTCATTCGGACAGTCGAAGGGGAATTTCATGATTGAGAAACGCTTCTCGTCATATGCACTTTTGGCTATCGCGCTTCTTCTTGGATACCTAACCTATCTGATTTTGAAGCCTTTTTTGACATCTATCGCCTGGGCTATCGTGTTCTCCATCGTCTTCTATCCTGTCCACAGATTCCTGCTTCGCTTCGTTAAGCTGCCAGAGCTTGCCGCAGTTATAACGGTTTGTGTCATTCTTGCAACTATTTTGGGGCCCTTCAGCTATCTCACCTATCTGCTTGCCTCAGAATTACGTAATGTCTCGTTCAAAGCGGCCAGCCCTCAAGGGATCATGCACATGCTGGATCATCCCTATGTTAAGCCCCTTACAGCCAAAACCCTTTCTCTGCTCGATATATCATTGCCCGAGTTGAGGCAATCGATTGTGCAGAACGCGACCGGCCTTGGACAGAAGCTGCTTGCCTATCTGCCCGGTAAACTGGGTGATATCGCGGGTGCTACGGCAAGTTTTGCCTTCATGGCTCTGGCTATCTTCTTTTTTCTCAAAGATGGACCACACCTTCTGGAAAAGGCCAGAAGCTACATGCCCTTTTCCCAGGAGCAAAAGGAGCGGCTGACGCGGCAGATGCAGGATATCATCATATCCACCATTTACGGAGGTGTTGCCGTTGGTGTGGCGCAGGGCATCATCGGGTTCATCGGCTTCGTAGTGGTAGGATTCGAATCGCCGATTCTCTGGGGTCTTTGCATCACCGTCGCCTCATTTGTTCCCCTTGTGGGGTCCTTCATCGTGTGGGGTCCCGCCGTCATTTATCTGTTCTTCACCGCCCAGATCAAGGCAGGAATCGTCTTAGCCCTCATCGGCGTGTTCGGGATCAGCATGGTCGATAACTTCTTGAGGCCGATTATCATCAAGGGGAGGGCACAGTTGCCCTTTCTTCCCATATTGTTCAGCCTCCTTGGCGGCATCGAGGTATTCGGTGTGATAGGGCTGGTGATGGGGCCCCTTGTGTTTGCCTTGTTCGTATCCGTTCTGGACATTTTCAAGAGTGCGGAAGAATGATGGCCTCGTTTCGGCTGCTCTCCGTCCCTGCACTGGTTGCAACAACCGTAGCGTTTCTTCTGTTTCTCCTAAGATCACTGATAGTTCGACTGATGGAGCGGTGTAGAGGTGAGGGTGAGACAGGGGAAAGGACCTTTCGTATCCTCATTGAAGCCCTGACCACCCTCCATCTACTGGCGTATAACTGTGGCACTCGCCCTGCAGGACCCCCCGGAGATCTCTTCGCCGGTTTTCATATTTTGGTGGAGAAGTCCATGTGGACAGGAGATTTTGTACGGATCGAATCAGGATAGGAGGGCCACGTGGTCGATAATACATGGAGGACCTGCCAGGCGCCGCCCAGGAGCAGGGGCCATCGGTAATCTTCGGCAGGGGAGACAATTGTTTCGATCTCACCGTATCGGTGAGGAACCATCGGTTCGTTGCGCAGTCGCATGTTCAGAATGAGCTGGGTAAGAGGATTTTTCGCCGGTTGCGGCAGGAGGGCATCGAATACCCGAACGGACGCGGCCATACCGGTACGCAACAGGGAGCAGAATTTCGGCAAGAGAATTGGGTCAAGCCTCTATATTATATAGGGATGTTTCCTATCGACCTGAAAAGAAGGCGAGGGCTGTCCTAGACAATAACGAACTTCTTGATGTATTCGGCAATCTCCTGGGGGTCATCCATTACCTTGAAGATTTCCATCTCTTCTTTGGTAACCATGCCGGTGGCAACCATGGTCTTCTCCAAGGATCTGATCACCGGATGCCAGAAGGCCGAGCCGACCAATATGACGGGGAAAGGCTTAATTTTTTTTGTCTGAATGAGGGTAACGGCTTCGAAAAATTCGTCCAATGTCCCGAAACCACCCTGCATGACGATGTACGCGATGGCGTACTTGATGAACATGACTTTTCGGACGAAGAAGTACTTGCAACTAAGCTGCGCATTGATGTAGGGATTCGGTTTCTGTTCGAGGGGCAGTTGTATATTGATACCTACTGACTTGACACCTACATCGTAGGCTCCCCTGTTCGCTGCCTCCATAACGCCCGGCCCGCCACCGGTGATTATGTTGAATTTATTTTTGGCCAGTACTGTTGCCAACTCGTAGGTCTTGGCGTACAGCTCGTCCCCTTCTTTGGCCCTTGCAGATCCGAAGATGGTGACGGCTGATCCGACATCGGTAAGCATATCAAAGCCTTCTACGAATTCAGCCATGATGTGGAAAAGGCGCCAACTGTCTCTGGCTGTTATTGCATCGATAACATACTGTTTTTCCATTGTCATCCCTTTTGCCTTGAGATTCTCAAATTTGACATATAATATTTAAGATACTTGGCATATGTCAAAGAAAAACGCGTATAATTAAAGAACAAGCCCCATAATTCCAGCTCCGAAATACAGCGAAACGGTAACATACCGGATCGGCATGTCCGAAAAGGTGCGAATAGAGAATTGGCAAGAGTACCCAGGCGTCAGAACCATCTTTGCAGTCGCACCCTCCTGCAGTTGAGCCACCCTCACGGCTGGGGGTCTCTTCCCATTTCACGATTTCACCATTTTCCCATTTCACCCCTTGGAATAGAGGAGGCCCTGTGCGCGTAGGTATCGATCTGGGCGGCACGAAGATAGCGGTAGGTCTTGTAGACGATTCAGGCCTCGTGATCGGTAGGAGACGTTCCCCCACCTTGCGCGATCGAGGATACGGGGGGGTCAAGGATGCCGTCATATCCCTTATCCGCGGGCTTCTGGAGGAGCACGCCGTCCCCCTCAGCCGGGTATCGATTGTCGGCGTGGCGGCTGCGGGACAGATCGACGGTACCACTCAGGAGGTTCTTTTTGCCCCGAACCTGGGATGGGTGAAGGCGCCCCTCAAGGACGACATGGAATCGGCCCTTGGGGTGCCGGTTTGCGTGGAGAACGACGTCAATGCGGCAACCTACGGCGAGTGGCGGTTTGGTTCGACCGACCGGGTCGACAACCTCGTCGGCGTTTTTGTCGGTACAGGCATTGGCGGAGGGCTGATCTTTGGGGGCAGAGTCTACAAGGGTGCGACAAATGTGGGCGGGGAACTGGGCCACATAACCCTCAATCCCTGGGGATACCGATGCAACTGTGGGAACACAGGTTGTTTCGAGGCCTACTGCGGCGGTTTTTACGTGACTTCCAGGATACGCCAGAGGATCGAGGAAGGGTACAGAGGCAAGATCTGGGACCTCATCAGTGGTGATCTGGAAGTCCTCCACCCGGGCTTCATCGAAGAGGCGGCCGCGCTCGGAGACGAGCTTTGCGGCAGGACATGGCGGGAAGTTGTAGAATACCTGGGCGTCGCCCTTCAGAACATCGCCAATCTGCTTAACCCCCAGGTCATATTATTGGGAGGCAGGGTGGTCCTGGGTACGAGGGGTCTTGTCGAGGAAGCGATCGAGGTCATGCGCAGAAGGGCTATGCCTGCATCTATCGAGGGCCTCACCATAGAGCGCACCAAATTGGACGAAGACGCCACCATTCTCGGCGTTGCCTTTATGAATGAGCAGATTCAACCCTGAAGAATACATGGTCAAGGAATAAAAGAAAGTGCTTGAAGTCCCCCGTAATATTGTAAAACCTTCCCGCTATGCCGGGAACGAACCCAACGCTGTACGGAATCGGAGGGACAAGACCGATGTTAGATTTGCCCTCTGCTATCCCGACATCTACGATATCGGGATGTCCTACTACGGGTTCTTTCTGCTCTATGAGATAGCAAACAGGCTTGACGGTGTCTGGTGCGAGCGCTGTTTTGCCCCATGGCAGGACATGGAAGAACACCTGAGGAGATCCGGCCAGCCTCTCTTCACCCTCGAGTCTCGCACGCCCCTGTCGCAAATGGATCTGGTCGGTTTTTCCCTGTCCTACGAGCTGAACATTACCAATGTGCTCAACATGCTGTCCCTGTCGGGGATCCCGATTCGAGCCGATCGCAGGGAAGGGCGCCATCCGATCATCATCTGCGGCGGTCCTCTCACACTCAACCCCAAGCCCTTCGATACCTTCTTCGATCTCGTGGTCATAGGCGAAGGCGAGGAAGTGCTGGAGAATATACTGCAACGTTACCGTGCCTTGAAGGGATTGCCGCGGGACCATATCATCCAGGAATTGGCTGGCTTGGAGGGGGTCTACGCGCCCTTGACAGGACCGGACAAGGCGGTGAAGAGGCTCTACATAGAGGACCTGGATGGTTCCTACCACGCACTGAGGCCGCCAATACCGGTGGTGGGCAGCGTGCACAACCGGCTCAACATCGAGATTTCAAGGGGATGCGGCAACGGATGCAGGTTCTGTATGGCCGGATACGGATATCGCCCTTACAGGGAACGCAGTGTGGGAAGGCTTACGGATATAATCGACCGGGCCCTCGACATAACAGGTTACGAAGAGCTGAGTTTTCTTTCCCTCAGTGCCGGTGATTATTCCTCCCTGGGCGAGTTGATCGAATACGTCAAGAGGGCCCATCCGACCACCTCAATCTCCCTGCCTTCCCTCAAGATCGGAAGCATCTCGGAAGAAGAGATCAGGATGCTGGGGGAGGGGGCGAGGGGCGGCTTCACCTTCGCCGTCGAGGCTGTCAGCCATGATCTGAGAAATCGTCTCAACAAGGATATCGATGTGGAGACCCTGCTGCGGCAGTTGCCGCTGTTGAGGTCCTGTGGCTGGAGGAA
>DCUF01000086.1:1422-2962 GCA_002328485.1 Deltaproteobacteria bacterium UBA2221 | reverse complement strand
CGGTGGTCAGCTCCTGCCGTTTCTCAGGGACAAGGGTGGCCATGTCGGGACGGATTTCCGTGGCGATTCTGACCATCTCCTCTGTCGCCGCCATCTCCAGATTCAGAGTGGTTCGGACTATCTGGCGAAGGAGAACAACATCCCTATCTTTTATGTGACGTCTGTCTTCTCNNTAATCCCCGATGCTCCAGCCATTTCCGCTATACCGGCCGCATGGATGGGATCAGGCTCCTGACCTTTGCGAGCTTCTCTCAGCGTAGCCACGTGGTCTATATTAACCATCAGTTTGCGCATAAAATAGACTACCCCTCAGTCTTCTTCCTACTGCTTCTCCCATCCGAACCATTATTCGAAAAACAGCTCCGAGAGAGTCCGCTTTTCTAAACCCTACTTGCCTACCTTTTTTAGAACCACCTTCACCGTCTCGGGTGTTACCTTTTTCGCGCAGAGATCTTGGGTGTTCAGACCGGCTTCGACCGCATTTCCGCCATTCAATAACTCACCGGTGATGGGAACAGTCTCCACACCCTCCCTCTCCTCAAGGGCCTGTTTCGATCCTTCAACCAAAACATATTGGGGAGACCACGACAGGACCTTGTATTCCTTCGCCAGCTTTTCGTCCAATTNNCCAATTTTACTATAATAGGAAGGTACTTTTCTACTGTACGGTCTACTTCAAGGACCAAGTAATCTGGCTTCACCTCTTCCACTCTTATCCCTCCCGGTACGACGATGTCGCTCTTGCGAACCGTCAGGATCTGGCGTCCTTCCTTTGCCTTGCTCACGTCAATCACAAGCGTGACATCCCCGGATTTCACATTCTTGAGGAGCGATAGCGGCCCGTTCAGCGTCACGAGCACCTCCCTGGTGTCCACGCTCCTCGTCACACAATTTCGACTGAGATTAGCGAGCTGTACCGGAATGGCCATCGTAATGCGGGATTCGCCAAGGTAGGTGGTGGCGAACCAGAGCATACAGGCAAGCAGAAGCGAGAGGATCTTCAGGCGGACGTTGCTCATTATGTACTTCTTGATATAATCCAATCCAAACCTACCAAAAGAGGCAATGCTAAACGGGAAGGACCCGTATGCAGTCGGGACAAAACGGATTATCGCTTCTTCACATTCAACACTGACGGTTAGAAATCGGCCGCAGTCCTACGCCCTTCGGCCTAACAGCTCCTTCAACACCTTCTTCAGGGTATCGGCATCCACATCCTCGGAGAGCCCCCCTCGAAAGGCGTAGGAGATCTTTCTCGTTTCTTCGGAAACCACCAGCGCAACGGCATCCGTGACCTCGGTAATCCCTATGGCCGCTCGATGCCTCGTCCCCAGACGCTTATCTATGTCATCCTTCATGGTCAAAGGGAGAATAGAGCTTGCCGATCTGATCCGCCCTTCCTTGATGATCAGGGCACCGTCGTGGAGGGGAGATGCTGTCTGAAAAACACTAACAATAAGCTCGGTGTTGACATCGCAATCGATCTTGGTGCCGATCTCCATGAATTCCTCGAGCCCTACCTCCCGCTCTATGGCTATGA
>DCUF01000086.1:0-1290 GCA_002328485.1 Deltaproteobacteria bacterium UBA2221 | reverse complement strand
CCAGCCCAGGGTGAAAAGTTCGAGCTTTTTTGATAGGAAGAAAACGAAAAAGATCACGGTCAGGCCCAGTACCACCTGGAGAGCCCTCGTGCCCTTGATAAAAAGGAATACCCGATAGATGACAAAGGCGACGATGAGAACGTCTAGGATGTCCTGCCAACGGAATATACCGCTCATTGTGTCTCCCTAAGGGGCGTAAGCGGCAAGCGTTGAACGGTTTATGGTAACTACCAAATCCCTCTCCTCATAACCGGGCCGTCCTCTCCCTCCGGCACCTTCCCGACTTCGCTCGCTGCGGTTCACTGCTCCATGCTCACCGCACCGGGACTCTCGACCTTCATCACCGCATCAACCAACAAGGCTACCTTTCTTGTGGCTGCTACGTCATGGACGCGGATGATGTCTGCGCCATTCCAGATTGAAAGAACGGCACAGGCAAGGCTGCCTTCTAAGCGCCCTTCAATCTCCTCTACCTGGGTTACCTCCCCGATAAATCTCTTCATCGAAGCCCCCACCAGTATCGGTTTGCCGAGCTTCTCTTTCAGATGTCTCAGCCCTTTGATGATGGCCAGATTGTCCTGAACACGCTTTCCGAATCCAATTCCCGGGTCAACGATGATGTCGTCTTCCGCAATGCCAGCATCCAGGGCACAGGCTATGCGATCGGTGAGAAATCGGACAATATCTCCAAGGACCCCGCCGTTGTCGTCATCATAACGGGGTTCCTGCTGCATGTCTTTCGGTGTCCCCCGCATGTGCATGAGAACGACGGGTACCTTTCGTTCAGCAGCAACCTGGGCCATCGCGGCGTCGAAGGTGAAAGCGTAGATATCGTTGATCATATTCGCCCCCGCGTCTACGGCCTTTTCTGCAACCTCGGCGTGATAGGTGTCGATCGATAGAAAGATATCCGAACGGGACCGTATCCCTTGGATCACTGGGATAACCCGCCCGAGCTCCTCGGAGACTGTAAGGGGCTCACTGAAAGGTCTGGTCGATTCCCCACCAATGTCCAGTATATCGGCTCCCTGCTCGACCAGCCACAGACCGTGTGCTATGGCTTGTTCTTCTGTTGCGTGTCTGCCGCCATCATAAAATGAATCNNGCGTGACGTTGACGATCCCCATGGTCAGGGGTCTATCCTTGAATCGATTCCTCCACGCCATTAGTCCGCTCCGCCAGTATGGCCTCTATTTCAAGGCCGTCCAAGACCTCTCTTTCAAGCAGAGCGGTGGCGATTCCGTGGAGCACGTCGATGCTGCCGAGGAGCAACGATTTTGCCCTTTCGAA
>DCUF01000014.1 GCA_002328485.1 Deltaproteobacteria bacterium UBA2221 | reverse complement strand
TGTTCTCCGGCGATCTGACGGATATGATGTGCCTCAGTTCCTTGTGCTCCTCCATTACCTGCTGCAGCATGGGCAGGTAGTCGGTCTTCTTGTAATGATCAGGGCCGATCCAGGCCACGGGGTGCGTCAGACTGCTCAGGTAGCTGACCTCAGAAAGGCTATGGCGGGCCACGAGAAGGACAACAATGGCCCCGATCTTTTGCAGCGCAAAGAAGGCGAAGATGAATTCATGCCAGTTCGGGATCTGGAGCAGAACAAAATCGCGCTCTTTGATCCCCAGCCCTATAAGGCCTATGGCAAGACGGTCCACTTTCTCGCGTAGCTCGCGATACGTAAACCGGGAAGTGTCATCCACGAGGGCTTCCTTCCGGGGATAGAGATCGGTCGCCTTGTCAAACATGTCTCCCCATGTGAGACCCAGCCACCACCTGTACTTTACATATTTTTCCACGTCTTCCGGCTTGTATGGTTCAAATCCGCCTATCGGCATGGTCTTTCCTCCAGATTATTTTAATATGGCCCTCTTCACAAGGGTCCTGGCAATCTCGATCTTATAGGCGTTCTTACTCAGTGGTCGAGCGCCTGCGAGGGCCTGTTCCGCGGCCCGCGCGGCTATCTCTTCGTCGATGCGATTCCCTTTAAGCATCTCCTCTGCCTTGCCTGCGCGTACAGGCCCCGGTGCCACTGCTCCAAGGGCGATGCGTACATCCGTACATACCCCTTCTTCACGGGTAATGACGGAGGCAACACTCACGATGGCAAAATCGATAGGCTCTCTCACCGTAAACTTCAAAAAGGTCTGCCCGGACAAACCTGAGACCTTTGGTACCTCGATCTCCCTTACTATCTCGTTCGATCTGAGGGCATTCGTCAGGGGACCGAAGAAATCGGTTACTGCTATTGTCCGGTCACCTTCCGGACCCGAAACATGAATGCATGCATCCAACACTGCCAGCGCCACGGCGGTGTCAGAGGGGCATACGGCGAAGCAGCGTTTTCCGTTCATGATGGCGTGATACCGGTTGTCACCCTTCACGGCAAGGCATGGCCCGCTTCCTTTGCGCGCGCATTGGATTGCCCCTCCTATATGACGGGGATAGCGATAGTACCAGCAGCGGACGTCCTGGCACAGGTTGCCGCCGATCGTGGCTGCATTTCGGATCTGGGGGCTTGCCACGGAACGGGCAGCATCTGCGAGTACCCGGCAGTTGCTGATGATAAGCGGGGATCTCACAATGTCGGAAAGCCTTGCGAGAGCGCCGATCCTTAATAATCCGTCATCTTCCCTGATATAATCGAGGTCCGGAATGGTTTTGAGGTTGATAACGACTTCAGGGTAGCGGGAGAGGTACTCTCCCTTGAGGGTTGAGAGCAGGTCTGTGCCGCCGGCATTGAGCACTGCCCGGCCTCTGTATCTCCGCAGGAGCGCAATGGCTTCGTCGATGGTGCGCGCATTGATGTGGGCGAAGGACCTCATGCCGCGCCTCCCTTCCCTGAACCTGTCTTTCCCAGGACCTTGAGGACCCTTTCCGGCGTGACCGGATATTCATGGAGCCAAACCCCGAGTGCATTGGACACGGCCATGAGCAAGGCCGACGGCCCGGGCGAAGTGGCTATCTCCCCGATCCCTACGGCGTGGAATCTGTGGCTGGGAAAGGGCGTTTCAAGAACCACGTTTTTAATTACAGGGAGTTCGGAAAAGGTACGCCACTTGTAGTCGATCATGTTCGCGTTCATCATGCGGCCGATGGAACGGTCGAGGACCATCTCCTCGAAGATGGCGCTGTCGATACCGGCAGAGCCGAGACAGCCGTTGAGCTGGTTTTCCAAACCCGGAGGATCGATGATCTGCCCTATGTCGGTAGCATTGACCACCCGTGTCAGGGCGACCTTCCCGGTTTCCGTGTCCACCTCGACCTCAATGAAGGTCATCATGCAGTTGGTAAGAGAATAGTCGGGATCGAACCGCCCATAGCCTGTAATGGTGCGGTCAACGGCCATAGCCTTCCAGGGCACCTTCATCCTGGGATCATCTTTGCGGTACACAACACCGTCAGCGGTATCAAGATCTTCGGGCCTTGCCTTGAGCCTGGGGGCAACAAGCTCCAGAAGCCTTCGTCTGGCATCTTCCGCGGCAGCGATGACAGCGGATCCGATGGCATACGTCCCCCTTGAGCCCGCCGGGCCAAACTCATAGGGATTGATGAGGGAATCTGATGGTGTGATGGAGATCCGTTCCATGGGGAGCTGGAGCACCTCCGCCACCATGCGGATGTAATTGGTGACCTGACCTGTCCCGTGCTCGGTGATGCAGGAAAAGAGTATGGCAGTGCCGTCGGGATGGAGGCGCACGTACGCCTCGGAAGAGTCTTCGCCGATGTCGGCGTTGCCGTGGACACCCACACCGATCCCTCTCCGTTTCGGGCCATCCACAGCCGTCGGTTTCAGCCATCCCTTCCACTTCTCTTTCCAGCCGAAGACCTCGGCGCCTTTCTCCATTGCCTTCGTATAATCAACACCCCTGTAGGTATACCAGATGCCGTCCCTCCAGAAATACCCTCTCCCGGGTTTAACAAAATTCTTCTTCATGAATTCCAGGGGATCCACACCGGCCTTTTCCATGGCCAAGCTCAGAAGCGGTATCAGGCAGCACTTCAATTCCTGACCGCCAAAACCCCTCACGATGCCGGAGGCGCTCCGGTTAGTACAGACGATGACGGGCCTCAAATCCCAGTTAGGACACTTCACCATTATCTGTACCTCGCCGCAGCCTACCGCAACCTGCGACTGGGTCGTCATAGAGTAATAGCCTGTGTCAATGAGCCAGGTGCCCTGCACGGCCGTCACAGTACCGTCCTTTTTCATGCCCACCCTGGCGCTCATACGCGAGCCTGGCCTGAGGGTGAAGGCTGCGAGGTGCTCTTCCTTGGTAAGGACGAGCTTGACGGGTTTGCCCGTTGCCCTGCTCAGAAGTGCGGCGTAGCACTGAACCTGCCATGACATGTACTTGGACCCGAAACTGCCTCCGCAAGGTCCTCCGATCGTTCTCACATGGATATTTTTCTCCATGACATGAGAGAGAATAACAGAGTCCATATATGAAGCCTGATTGCTCACCCACAGGGTCACGCTGTCGGGTGCCTCCCACAGGGCTATGACCCCCGGCGGTTCAGGCGGGATGGGGTTCGGCATATTTTCATAACCGAAGGTCCCTTCCGTGATAACGTCAGCCTCGGCAAACCCCTTTTCCACATCTCCTATGACCACCTCTTTCAAGTTCTTGGGTCCGAAAAAGGGGACGCCCGGGGTCACCACGTTTCCAGGAAAGTCTTCGTACAACTCCGGTGCTCCCGGCTTTAACGCCTCCTCCATATCAAAAACAGCGGGCAGCACCTCGTATTCGACCTTGATGAGCCTGAGGGCTTCTTTAGCGGATTCTTCTGTATCCGCGGCCACCAGTGCTACCGCGTCCCCCACGTACCTGACCTTGCGATCCAGAACCCGGCAGCAACGGGGCGTACCTCCTTTCCAGTCAGGAACGTCTTCCCAGGTAAGCACAGCCCTCACTCCAGGCAGTTTCAGGGCCTCGCTTTTGGAGACGCTCTTAATAAGGGCATGGGGATGAGGGCTTCGGAGCACCTTTCCATGGAGCATGTCGGGGAACTTCCGGTCATCGAGGAACTTTGCCCTGCCTGTGACGAGTTCCCTTGCGTCTTTGCGCGGCGTCGTTTTTCCAATAAACCTGTATGGGCTTGCCATTCCTGTCACCTCCCTTTGCAGGAGGCTGCCAGTACGGCCTTCACCACGTGGTAGTGACTGATGCACCGACAGAAGTTGCCCGACAGACCTTCCTTCACCTCTTCCTCCGTGGGGGAAGGGTTCTCCCCGAGGAGTGCCTTCGCGCTCATGATCATACCGGGCGTGCAAAACCCGCATTGAAAGGCAGTGTGGTCCACAAAGGCCTGCTGCAGAGGGTCCAGTGCCCCGGTCCCCGGATCGCCCAACCCCTCGATGGTGGTGATGCGTTTCCCCTCGCACTCAACGGTAAGTGTCATGCAGGAGAGGGCTGCCTTTCCATCGATGAGGATGGTGCAGGACCCGCAGGCGCCGTGATCGCATGAGACCTTGGTGCCGGTAAGGCCGAGCGTTTCCCTTAGTGTATAAGCCAGGGTATGGGCCGGGTCGATCTGATGGGGAGCAGTTCCCACTTCCATTGTGCAGACCTGTCCGTTGACGGTCAGGCTGATGCGATCTGTCTCGCGGGCCCTCTTACGCGTATACTTTTGTGTTCTCACGACCATGTCTTCTCCCTTCCTCAATCGTTGATGTGTAAGAAATGGTACGTTACCGCTTCAGACTACGTCAAGACTAACGATTGTTAGTATTGGTACGCCGTCGGTATACAGATTTTCTTTTCATCCCCACAATGCCCGTTAATCGTAAAACGTATATCGTAAATCGTGGAGAAGTTTCAAACCTTTTTACGAATTCCGATTTTCGAATAACGGATTCAAATTCATTTTCCTGCCATTTCAATATGTTGTCAAGAAAAAACCTGATACTCGTTACCGGATTCCCGATCCTTGTTTAATCACGCGAGCATCAAGCATCGAGTATCATGGAAGACCTTGGGAGTCGCCCCTGACAAGGGACAGAATAATACTTTGAGTCTACTGAGCCTTATTAAAATTGATTGACGTTATTATCCATTGTCGTCCCGCTATTTTTTCCAATCTGACACGCGTTCCCTTATCCGGTTCGGTTGTGGCAACTTCATCATCAACGTCTATATCTATCGGAACGGTAAAGACACTCCAGTTTTTAACGCTGACAAAGATACTTT
>DCUF01000023.1 GCA_002328485.1 Deltaproteobacteria bacterium UBA2221 | reverse complement strand
GAAGCTCCTCTCATCGTTTAAGGCATCGAAGACCCTGAAGATATCGATCCCTACCTCGGCGGCCTTTTCCACAAAGGCCTCAACCACGTCATCGGCGTAGTGCCGATAGCCAACGAGGTTTTGACCCCTAAGGAGCATCTGGAACTTGGTCTTGGGCATCTTTGACTTCAATATCCTGACCCGTTCCCATGGGTCCTCGTTCAAGAACCGGGTGCAGACATCGAAGGTAGCACCTCCCCACACCTCCATGGAATGAAAACCCACCTCATCCATCTTCTCTGCGATGGGCAGCATGTCTTCGGTTGCCATTCGGGTGGCAAAAAGGGATTGGTGTCCGTCTCTAAACGTAAGGTCTGTGATTTTCAAGGCAGTTGGCTCGGGCATTGCTGTCCTCCTGAATAAAATGGTTAATAATACTACAGCACAAGACGTTCTTCTGCAACGGTGAATTAGTTGCTGAAAATATATGATAGCCGAACGGTGACATTCCTGGGAATGATTAGTCTCCTCGTTGTTACGGCTGGCAGTGCCGGGCTCGATCGACGCCGGGATGGAGCAGCAGGCTTTTCTGAAAATGGAGGGTTTTCAGGAGGCCGACTGCACGGGCATGGACGTTACCACAGGCCGGGTTACTTTACTTGTAACAAGGGGAATGTTACGAGTAGGATACCGGCCCGGGTGAGGCGACAGCATTCTGCCGAATAAGTGCACGGTTTGGTTTATCACAGAGGCGTCTTGGCCCAGGGGTGGCAAGGCGTCTTTTCGTATTAGCTGAGGAGACAGAGTATGGAAACGCTGGGTATAGAAAATCCCGTGAGCAACGGTGAGCCTTCCCGGGGGATTAAGGAACTTACCCTTCTCTTTGAGATCAGCAAGAGACTGGGCGAGTCTTTGGATCTTGGGAGTGTGTTGAAACCAATACTCCAGTTGATGGCCGAACATATGGAGATGGTTCGGGGCACCCTCACGGTGCTCAACAGAAAGACCGGGGAGATAGTCATTGAAGAGGCATACGGTCTCGAGCCTGAGGAGAAGGCAAAAGGAAAGTATAGGGTGGGGGAGGGCATTACCGGTAAGGTAATCGATACGGGGAAGCCGGCCATTGTGCCCAGGATTGCCGAGGAGCCTCTCTTTCTTGATCGGACAGGCTCGAGAAAGAGCCAGAATAAAGAGGACATCGCCTTTATCTGCGTCCCCATCAAGGTAGGGAACGAGGTGATAGGCGCCCTTTCTGCCGATCGCTTGTTCAGCCAAAGCGTTTCTCTCGATGAAGATGTGCGTCTCTTGACGATTATTGCAGCCACGATCTCCCAAGCCGCTCGTCTCCGTCAACTGGCGGAGGAAGAGCTTGACAAGATGAGGAAGGAGAACCAACGGCTCCAGGACGAATTGCAGAGCAGATACCGGCCCCAATCGATCGTAGGGAACTCCCACCCCATGCGCGAGGTATATGGCCTTATCCAGCAGGTCTGCCGCACCAACACAACCGTGCTCATACTCGGTGAAAGCGGGGTTGGAAAAGAGCGGGTCGCCCACGCCATCCACTATGATTCCAACCGAGCAGCCAGGCCTTTTGTGAAGATAAACTGTGCCGCTCTGCCTGAGACGCTTATTGAAAGCGAGCTTTTTGGACACGAAAGGGGGGCCTTTACGGGGGCGGCTATGGGGAGGAAAGGCCGTTTCGAACAAGCGGATAAGGGTACGATCTTTCTCGACGAGATTGGGGATCTGCCGCCATCCATTCAAACGAAGCTGTTGCGGGTTCTTCAGGAGAAAGAAATCGAGCGTTTGGGCGGAAATTGCACTATAAAGGTTGACGTACGAATCATCACTGCCACAAACCGTGACCTGGAATCGCTCCTGAGGGAAGGAAAACTGAGAGAAGATCTCTACTATCGCCTCAATGTTTTTCCCATCGTCGTGCCGCCTCTCAGAGAGCGCAAGACGGACATCATGCTTCTTGCCAATCATTTCATTGAGAAGTATGCCAAGGAACAAGACAAAAGGATTTCAAGGGTGACGCCGCACGCAACCGACATGCTGATGAACTATCATTGGCCCGGCAATGTACGGGAGCTGGAGAACTGCATAGAGCGCGCCGTGGTTCTCTCCACCGACGGGGTCATACACAGTTACCACCTCCCCCCCAATCTTCAGGAGAGCACTGTGGTCCCTATCAAAGAAGGGGCCCTGGGCGTCATGGTCGATGGCCTGGAGAAAGAGATCATCGTCGAGGCACTCAAACGTTCCCGCGGGAACATGGCAAAAGCGGCTCGCGACCTGGGTATCACGGAGCGCGTGATGGGCCTGCGGGTGGCAAAATTCGAGATCAACCCCCGTCAGTTCAAGTGATTTTTTGAGTCCCTTTTCGGGGACCACATTCCTTACATCCCCCTAAATCGTACACGAATGTAGCATGGTAGGATTAAATCCTACCATTATGTAGGAAAAAGGCTTTCGTCCTCAGCCAGAGCCCAGCGGGTCACTCGCGAAAAAAGGATGAACAGCCTGCTATTGCAGCAACTTACACAAGCGGAAATAAGAACGAGGCAGCCTAAACGGTGATGGCACACTTATTGATGTAAGGGGTCGTATAGGGGCGCTCCTATGGATTAGACGTTAGTCTAAGTCACTACTGAAAATCACCGGTCGGGACCGAGAGACGGATCTCGGTGCGCGAGCGGACAAGGAGGCGGTGTTATGAAATTTAATGGAAAAGTGGCCGTTGCCGTTATTTGTTCTACCCTTTTGGTTGGCCTGGGAGGCTACGCCTACGGCCAGGAAAAACAGGAAAGCGCCCCAGAAGCACAGAAGTCTGCGGCTCAGGTTGAAGAGGCTACCCCGGTCACCGGGGTCGCCACCATGGGTGTTTTCAGCAAATATGTGTTTCGGGGCTATGAGCTGAGTAAGAACAGTGTGGTTTTTCAACCCGGTTTGACCGCAACCCTGGGTGGGTTTTCGGCTGGTTTCTGGGGCAACATCGATTCGAGTCAGCACAGAACCCAGAGTTTCGGGGAGAACGACCATCACAAGAGCTTCAATGAAACGGATATCACGCTCAGTTACACCAAGGCCTTCGGCAAGCTGAGCCTGACGGGCGGATATATCTACTATGGTACCAAGTACGCCGATGAGACGGAGGAGGTCTTCGGAACGGTTGCCTACGACATGATCGGCAAACCGACCCTGTCCATCTACCGCGATATCAACAAGTACGTCGGTACCTACATCAACTTCTCCCTGGCCCATTCCATACCGTTGGTCCGCGACGTGACCCTCGACCTGGGCGCTTCGGCAGGCTATATGATCGGTGACAGCGACTACTGGAAGACCTTCGAGACCGAAACAGGCGACTATACTGGGTCGAAATACAGCGCCTTTCATGACGGAAAACTTCAGGCAGGCCTGACCATACCGGTCACGAGAAAGGTGTCCGTGGTGCCCGTCCTTCAATATTGGTTCCCCCTTTCCGGTGAGGCAAAGAGACACTGGGGATACGGGAGGGATGCCGTGTCGTACAACCCGAACGGCTATCTGAAGTCATTTTTTGCAGGAGGTGTGAACGTCAACTACAGTTTTTGATTGCGAGGTAGCTCCCTCCAGCACGCCGCCGGAGCGACACCTCACCCGCGGGCCGAGCAGCGCCGCTCGGCCCCCCTTAGAGCGCTGATGCCCACCCGTCTGAATGACCAGGCAGATCCAAAACGCGAAAAAATAGCCGATGCCCGCAGCCAATGAGAAAGGAAGCGGGAGAAATGGAGATCGAGGCTTCCTCATTGCGGGATATTCTGAGGAACTGCCCAAGGAAATAGTAGAATCAAGGAGGTAAACTGAATGGATACAAAAGTGGTATTAGACACGTTGTGGGTGCTGATAGCGGCAATGCTCGTGTTCTTCATGAATCTGGGCTTTGCCATGGTGGAATCGGGCTTTGCCCGGGCTAAGAACTGCGTTAACATCCTCTCGAAGAACTTCATCGTCTTTGCGGCATCGTCGTTGGGGTTCTTGCTACTGGGATGGGGGCTGATGTTCGGCGACGGAAATGGCTTCATCGGGTTGCAAGGTCTTTTCTTTCTCGGTGGCGCCGACAACTCACCTGCTATAGGAGATGCCTACAAAGGAGTTTATTCGGCAATCAACTGGACCGGTGTGCCTCTCCTGGCGAAGTTCTTCTTCCAACTCGTCTTCTGCGGAACAGCAGCGACCATCGTCTCCGGGGCCGTGGCCGAACGAATCAAATACAAATCCTTCATCGCGTTCACCTTTGTCATGGCGATCTTCATCTATCCGGTGGTCGGTCACTGGATATGGGGCGGCGGCTGGGCGGCTAAGCTCGGCATGTTTGACTTTGCCGGTTCTACGGTCGTTCACTCTGTCGGCGGCTGGGCGGCTCTTGCCGGGATACTGGTCCTTGGCCCCCGCTTCGGCAAGTACACCAAAGATGGAAAGATCAACCCTATACCCGGCCACAACCTTTCGATCGCCACCATCGGAGTCTTTGTCCTGTGGCTCGGGTGGTTCGGGTTTAACCCCGGCTCGACTATGGCGGCTGACCCGGGGGCTATCTCCCACGTGGTGATGACAACAAACACGGCCGCCATTGCGGCAGTCCTCAGCTCGACTCTTCTTGCTTGGATCATACTGGGGAAACCCGATCTCGGCATGACCCTGAACGGATGTCTGGCGGGACTCGTGGCGATCACGGCACCCTGCGCCTTTGTCAGCATTGGCAGTTCACTCCTGATCGGTGCGATTGCCGGTATCCTGGTCGTGCTCTTCGTCATCTTCTTCGACCGGGCAAAAATAGACGATCCTGTAGGTGCCCTTTCGGTCCATTTGGTCAACGGCGTCTTCGGCACGCTGGCGGTTGGCCTCTTTGCTCAGGATAAGATTACCGGCACAGAGACTGGCAATGGCCTCTTCTTCGGCGGCGGTTTCAAGCTGCTGGGCGCACAGCTTGCCGGCGTGGCCGGTACGGCCGTTTTCGTCTTCGGTCTTTCGCTGATTGCCTGGATGCTGATCAAGGTGACCATGGGGATTCGGGTCTCCCTGCAAGAGGAGATTGAAGGTCTGGATATCGGCGAGCACGGCAATACCGCCTATCCGGAGTTTCTCACCAGGAAGCCTGCATACTCTGCGGTAAACGGTGAAACCGGCCTATCCATTGGCAGCAAATCCTTGTAAGGGAGGGGAGACAAATGAAACACATAATTGCCATAGTCCGTCCGGAAAAATTGGATGATGTACGACGTGCCCTTGAAAAGGTGGGGTGTTCCGGCCTCATGATTTCGGAGATCCAGGGACACGGAAAGCAAAAAGGTATTGTTCAACAGTGGAGGGGTGAGAAATACAAGGTTGATCTCATCCCGAAGGTGAAGGTGGAAGTGGTTGTCAAAGATAGCGAATTGGCAACCATTAAGGAGACGATCATAGAGAATGCCCGGACCGGCGAGATCGGTGACGGTAAGATGTTTATCTCGACCGTTGACGAAGTTGTGAGGATCAGAACCGGGGAAGAGGGTGAAGTGGCATTGTAATGCCTGGTGGGCTCTCTGATTAAGGGAGTTTTCCCCTCCCCTCAGGCGGAGGAGGGAATTTCAGAATTTGCTGGTTAGACCCGTCACGATTCTGCATGGATAGAGGGGGCGCGGAAAAATTAGGTTATCTCGTGCCCCCTTTTCTCTATGGTTTCACGTGAGTCCATCCGACAGAGACCCTAGCAGACCGTGGAAAAAGCCCAGAACATCCGGTGATGGTGAGGCCTTCGTGTCCTCAATATAAAGGGGGCTGGCCATCCGTGGCGTTTTGCCAGTCGTCATCTGGTTTTTTCGATACTATTTGTTACGGAGCTATTGGTCTCGGCCCAGGCCGCGAAGGCCTGAATGTATTTTGCGGCAAATTCCTTGGCTGGGCCCACAAGATTACCTCTCTCATCGAATAGTCCGGCGGCATTGCCCATGTACGCCTCAGGTCGCTGCATGGCCGGGACATTCAGGAAAACGAGCGACTGGCGTAGGTGGCGATTCGCGCCGAATCCGCCGATGGCACCAGGCGACACGGTCATGACGGTCCCCGGTATCCCATCCCAGACGCTTTTCCCATATGGACGGGAACCGACATCGATCGCTTTTTTTGGCACAGTTGGGACAGATCGGTTGTATTCCGGCGTTACGAACAAAACGCCGTCGAACCCCAAGAGCCGTTGCCGAAACTGAGTCCAGGCAGCAGGCGGGCTGGTCTCGAGGTCTTCGTTATAGACTGGAAGCCCGCCGATCTCGAGGTTCAGTGAATCAGGGACAAGTGCGATTAACGTCATTGCCATCTTCCGGTTGAAGGATTCTTTTCGAAGGCTTCCGACAAAAACAGCGATCTTTTTTTTCGGCCGCGATTTTCCTCCCATAGTTCTTTTTATTACCGTTCCAATCTGTTTTGCACCCTTTGCGTTGTCCGGGAAGCGCAACGCGAATCCACTCCGTCTCTCTGCGGTGGGCTCAAACTACCGGATGCTCATCCAGATCCAGTGCCGCCGTCCCTGAAGGGTTCGGTTCTCCACGGCATCCCCCATCCATGAGCCAAACATTCTCTCACAGCAGGCAATAGAAGGGGCGGGCGGGCTGACCGGCTGATCTCACATCTTGTCGCGGCAACGGACGATGCTTAACGCCGTTCTCGTCATTACCACCTCCCTGGACTGATTCATTGTCTCCACCAGGGACCTCACGATTCCTCGGTCAGATTTGGTGCGGTGTCTGGCGGTCCTAAGGACGGTCACCCTGATCGAGAGCTCATCACCGGGGCGCACCGGTCTGAGCCATCTAATCGGCCCGGAGCCTGGCGAGCCGATACCTGCTACGCTGGAGATGTAGTGGTCGACGAGAAGTCGCATGGTGAGAGCCGCCGTATGCCAGCCGCTCGCTATAAGACCGCCGAAGGGGCTCTCTTGAGCCTTCTCTCGGTCCACGTGGAAGGATTGAGGGTCAAATCGGTGGGCGAAATCAAGAATGTCCTCTTCCTGAACCACGATCGATCCGAACTCGTATATTGATCCAACCCTGTAGTCCTCGAAGTAACGATTATTGATTGGGGGGTCGAATACCGAATTTTTCATAACCCTCAATCCTCAGTCCCGCATTCTGCCACGAACCGTCAGGGACGGTGAGAATACTGTCATCCTATGAAACGGACGCACCGAGATCCTTAGAGGACCGGGGCAGGAAAGACCCAACGCTCAGGCCTTGTCTGTTTGCTTGACCAGCGTACCTTGAGAGAGCCGACATACCGCTCGTTCATCTCGATCACCAGCACGTCCGGCCTTTCTTTCTCAATGATAGCGAAATCGACGGTGAGAGGCGAGGTAAAATAGAGTCCTTCGGAGAAGCTCTCAGCAAGGAAAGGGATAAGGCGCTCACTGAAGGAATCACCGAAAAGCAGCACCTTCACAGGCCTTACCCTTTTTGCAGTACTGCTCCAGCCATACCGGTAGTATGCGGTTCGTATCTCAGACACCGTCACTCTGCTGGCCACCAAGGGCTCAAAAACCACGTCCGATTCGTCAATAAGACGATCGAGATTAATCATGCGGCAAAGGTCACCGCTTGAAGACAGAGGTTTTTCAAAGATGCGAAAATCACGGGCCGATACGACACGAACATGAGGATTATATCGTCTGGCTCTCCTGATGATCTCTTCGTAAGCGATGAAAGAGCCCAGATTGTTCCAGTGGGTATCTGTCTTCAGGTAGAGAGGGTAAGGCCATTCCTTTTTCTTCTCGCGAAGGATCGCCCTAAGATCGATAAGGGATGCCCTGGTATCATCTGTGTCCCAGACCCCCACCACCTGGTCCGCCCTGTGTGGATTCCCTTTCATCAGGGCGACCCCCGAAGGGAGATATTCCTCATAAATGCTATGTTTGGTGGGGGTGATGACAAAGACCAGGGCTATGTTCAGATCGGCAAGGCGCCCTTTCATCGTCTCCATGTTTTGTTTGATTACCCTGAGCTGTCGACTATCCAGGGCATCGAGACCGTAATAATCGTCAAAACTGGACCCGTCGCTCTTCACATTGTAGAATAGCCAGCCCGATTTACCCACTACCACCTCGTTCAAAGGCATAGGAGAAATATGGAATATTTTTAGATGGATGAGAGTATTGATCCTGATCAAGAGGTTTCTAAAGCCGAAGTTGTCATCGAAATAGGCTTCGAAACCGCGGATGAACTCGTGTGTTCCTGCCGTTCTGCTAAAGACAGGCTTGGTTGCGAGGACACGGTTTTCTTCACTTCTCAGGTCCGGAAAAGGACGGAAAACCATTTGACAAAGGGGCAGGATAGAGGCGATGAGAAGAATGCAGAAGCCCGCCACAATGAAAGGCTTTCTTTTCCCGTTCTTTCCTTTGTCGAAGCTCGTCTTCATAGAAGGCTAAAACTTAAAGTAGATGAAGGACTTATGAACATCGACGGCCGAAGCGGCCAGGGCCACAAAGAAAATGGCCAGCCGAATCGTCAGAGACGTCCCGTTCCAGAGGACCGATGCCGAAACACGTTCTTCCGCCCGCGTTTTCATCCAGGAAACAGCTCTTGAAACCCCTGGGGTGCAGCCAACAACCCCGGCGGTAATCAGCACGACAACCTTGGCGTTGATAAATAACCAAAACGATTGGGTATGGGAGAAACCGTTCAACCCGAAAAGGGCAAGAAAATATCGTGAGGCATGGGAAAGATCGGCTGACCTGAAGAAGACCCAGCCGAGGATAAAGGCCAAGGAGGCGTAGACGTGATTGAGGCCCTTCATCGATGTAAGCTTTTTGCCGACCCCGGTCCTTTCAAAGACGAGGCAAAGTCCGTTCCACAAGCCCCAGGCCAGGAAGGTCCAGTTCGCGCCATGCCAGATGCCGCAGAGGGCAAAAACGGCAAGGAGATTGAGCCACGTTCGTATTTGTCCTGCCCTGTTTCCTCCCAAGGGTATGTAGAGATAGTCTCTGAGCCACTCAGAAAGAGTGATGTGCCAGCGCCTCCAGAATTCTGTGATCGACTTTGAAATATAGGGATAGTTGAAATTCTCCGGCGTCTTAAAGCCGAACATTTTTCCAATGCCGATGGCCATATAGGTGCAGCCCGAGAAGTCGAAATAGATCTGAAGGGTGTAGCAGATAATGCCGAGCCAGGCTGTAGCAGATGAAAGATGAGAAGGGGGTAGCGCAAAAATTTGATCGGCCACAGGACTAAGCTGATTGGCAAGGAGCACCTTTTTGCAGAAACCCACGATAAATCGCTCAGCCCCGCTCCAAAAACCGTCAAAGGTAACCTTTCCCGGAGTCAAATATGCCTTCATCTGACGGTATCGGGCTATAGGCCCGGCCAAAAGCTGAGGAAAGAAGGCCTGATAGAGTCCATATCGGCTTATGCTCTTTTCGGCCTCGTCCCCCCGGTAGACATCGATCACGTACAGGGCAAACGCATTTGGACTCTAC
>DCUF01000006.1 GCA_002328485.1 Deltaproteobacteria bacterium UBA2221 | reverse complement strand
TTATCAACCCACCCAGTGCCAATCAGTGCCTTTTGTGAACTACTTCAGTGTCACAGCTTTAATTTTCAATGTCATAAGTTTTACGAAAATTTTTTATTTTTTTTCAATCCTTATATCGGAGTTCCAGTACTCAAAAAGGATGCTTGACATTGCTCTGGTTGTTTGGTAAAAAGTTACCAATCTGTAACGTCCCTTGATGGAGGAGTATGGCATGGCTGAGTCATCTGGCAAGATATCCCAGGTTCATGTTCGTGTCCCTACCGAATTCAAGAAGGCTCTAAAGATATTCTGTGTCCGGGAGGGGACAACCGAACAGGCATGGCTTTCGGAGTTGATTGAAACCGAGCTGAAGAGCAAGGCCCCTGACTTGTGGCCCGAAAAGCTTCTCGCCAAGAAGAAGATTGGGTAGCTCGGGAGGAGGAGGGCTCCGCTACGGCATGAAACGATCAGATCTCCGCGAACTCCATTACATCACCCCGATTCAGAATGTTCCTTCGATCATCGCCCGTGGGATTCTATGCCTTTATGAGGCCAAAAGGCTCAATCATACGTCAGTTGCCATGCAGGAAATTCAGGAGATAAGAGCGAAGAAAACAATACCAGGAGGTAAGCCTCTCCACTCCTATGTCAACCTATATTTTTGTGCCAGAAATCCGATGATGTACAAGCGTGCTGCTCAGCATAAGTCTCTATGCGTACTCAGGATTAGTCCAGAGGTTTTGGATCTTGCGGGGGTGGTAATCGCTGACGGAAATGCTGCCAGTACATACACTGGGTTCTGGCCTTCTAAGTTAGGGCTCGACAAGATCGATTTTGATCTTGTTTTCGCTGAGTGGTGGACAGACAGTAATCAAATCCAGCAATGGCACAAAGCCCGGGTCAAGTGTGCAGAGGCCCTGGTGCCCAACAAGGTTGATTCTCGCTTTATCGAGGGGGCGTATGTTTCATGTCAGGAGAACCAAAAACTACTGGAGGATTCAGGATTCAGATTGCCAGTTGCAGTCGATCCCAAGCTATTCTTCCAAATCTAAGGAGAATGCCCATGGTCAAAGTGTTGATAGGAGATTTATTTGAGTCGAAGGCGCAAACCTGGGTGAATACGGTAAACTGCGTCGGAGTGATGGGCAAAGGTGTAGCCCTTGAGTTCAAAAACCGCTTTCCGGATATGTACGAAGATTACGTGGTCCGGTGCAAACGGGGCGAGGTCAAATTGGGACGTCCTTACCTCTTCAAAAGAGTTATTCCCCCCTGGATCTTGAATTTCCCCACCAAGGATCACTGGAGATCAGTAGCTAACTTGAAAAGCATTATTGAAGGCCTTGAATACCTGCTCAGGCACTATAAGGACTGGGGGATTCAATCAATGGCTGTTCCTCCTTTGGGATGTGGTCAAGGCCAGCTTGAGTGGCGTATTGTCGGACCAACGCTTTACCGTCTCCTTGGTAAAATGGATATCTCTATCGAATTATATGCGCCTTATGGTACCCCGCATGAAGAATTGCAGCCGGAATTCCTTTGGGAACGAGGTGATTCTGTGGGCGTGGATCAGGAATCACGCGGTCCCGAATGGATCAAACCCGCATGGGTGGCCCTGGTGGAAATCCTGAAGCGAATTGAAGAACAACCCTACCATTGGCCTGTTGGACGGACACGATTTCAGAAAATCGCGTACTTTGCCTCTGAGCAGGGATTACCCCTGGGTCTCGACTATCAGAAAGGGAGCTACGGCCCGTTCTCTCCAGCATTGAAGGCACTGGTGACACGCCTGATCAATAACGGTTTAATCCGTGAACAGAGGCTCGGCAAGATGTTTGCGGTCAAGGTCGGCCAAACCTATCAGGATGCGTATAAATCGTACGCTACTTATCTAAAGGAATGGGAACATATCATTGAAAAGACCTCGGATCTATTTATGAGAATGGATACGAATCAAGCTGAAATAGCCGCAACCGTACTTTACGCAGCCCGGTCAATTTGCGATAGCAGGACGCAAACCCTGTCTGAAAAGGATGTCCTTGCCTGCGTGATGCAGTGGAAACAGCGACGTAAACCCGCCCTCGATCAAGGAGAAGTCGGATTGACCATACGTAATCTTGCCGCTCTAAATTGGCTGGATGTCAAGGCGAGCAGTGACTTGCCTTTACCAACGGAAGGCACAATGGATGCCTGACATAATTATGAAATCAAACAGGATTAAGAATTGGCCCGTAAAAGAGAGACCGAGAGAACGTCTGATAGCAGAGGGAGCAGAACGGCTCACTGACGCAGAACTACTGGCCATTATCCTCCGGGTTGGCCGAGGTACGTTCAAAAAGGGAATTCCTGGCCAGAATGCAACCGATTTCTCCAAAGAGTTGCTGACTGAGTTCAAGGGATTGCGCGGATTGGACCGGGCTCACATAGAAGATCTTCTGAAGGTCCAGGGTCTTAATAATGCAAAGGTGTCTCAGATCAAGGCGGCCATTGAGCTTGGCAAGAGGGTGCAGAGCAAACGTCTAATCTCTTTATCTTTTGAGTCCTCTTCTGCCGTTGCAGCCCACTTTCGTCCGCGTTTTGTTAATGCTCGCCAAGAAATTGCGATTGCTATTCTCTTGAACGGCCAGAATCAATTGATTGAAGAAAAGGTGGTGGCAGAAGGGACACCCACTCAGGCCACAGTTTATGTACGCCGCGTCCTAGAGGAAGCTTTGAGGGCCTCAGCTGCTGCAATTGTACTGGTCCACAACCACCCCTCGGGTAATCCTGAACCCTCAGCTGGTGACGACGACACCGCCCGCGACCTCTTACGCGCCTGTAAACTGGTGGGCCTGGTCCTGCTCGACCATGTGATTGTCGGCGAGTCAGACCACTACAGTTATGCCGACTCCGGTCGGCTTAAGGAACTTGAGCACGAATAGAAGGAGGCCGTATGGCCAAGAATAAATCAGCACCGCAACCCTATGCCAAACCGGACCAAATTCAGATTCGGGGCAACGAGATATTCAGCCCGCTCCGTCAGAAGTGGATCCCGCTGACGCCAGAAGAGATGGTCAGGCAGCAGTACCTGCAGGTGCTCGTGGAGGAGTATGGGTTTACTCACGAACAGATTGCCGAGGAAATGGAGGTGACGGGAAGGGGATCAGCTCAGGCGCGAGCTGACTTCGTCATATGGCGTACCCCGCAGGACAAGACCGCCGAGAAATCCCCGTTGATTGTCGTGGAATGCAAGGCCGACAACGTCACCATAGACCGCTCGGTCTATGCCCAGGGGGAGAACTATGCCCGTCTCACCAACTCCCCTTTCTTCGTCACCCACAATCATCGCGAGACGCGCCATTGGCGCGTTCTCCACGAGAAAATGCCGAAGCACGTAGAGGAGATTGACGGCATTCCTCACGCCGACGCCACGGACAAGGAGATCAAGGAACTCATAGAGCGCCTGAAGGTCTTCAAGGAAGACGAGTTCGCCGATCTTCTCCACCAATGCCACAATGTCATCCGGAATCGGGAGAAACGCGATCCCGTCGCCGCGTTCGACGAAATCGCGAAGATCCTCTTCGTCAAGGTTTTCGTGGAGCGGGAACTCAAGACAAAGAAGAAGCGGAAGAACCTGTTCTCCGAGGAGTTTCTCAAGGACCAGATCGGCAATAACCCATTGGAGGAACTATTCCAGAAGACCAAGGAGCACTACAAAGCTGACCGCATCTTCGAATTCGATGAGAAACTCAACCTGAAACCGGCCACCGGACTTGAAATCGTGCGCCTTCTGGAGAAGTACAACCTGTCCGATACCAGCGAGGACATCAAGGGTATTGCGTTCGAACGCTTCCTGGGAAAGACTTTCCGTGGCGAGATCGGCCAGTTCTTCACCCCGCGCCCGATCGTCGAATTCATGGTGCGCATGGTGGACCCCAAGGAAGGCGAGGTCATTTGCGACCCGGCCAGCGGGTCGGGCGGCTTCCTGATTCGGTTCTTCGAGATCGTGCGCCAGCAGATACTGGGCGACGCCGACCGGCAGTACCAGGAGTTCAAAGCCAAGATCGAGGGTGACAAGAATCTTTCCCCCGAAAAGAAGGCCACTATGTTGCGCGCCAGGTTCGATGAGATTCAGCCCACTCTCGATCACGACCGCGAGGGGTCACGTCTCTGGACCCTCGCCAACCGCTGCATCTACGGCACCGACGCCAACGACCGCATGGCCCGCACCAGCAAGATGAACATGATCATGCACGGTGACGGCCACGGCGGCGTGCACCACCACGACGGCTTCCTGAACGTCAACGGCATATTCGAAGGCCGCTTCGATATCATCCTGACTAATCCGCCCTTCGGGGCCAATGTTGAGCCATCGGATAAGATCCTGGAAGAACAAGTCACGCTGCCCGACGAGGTTGAACGCGAGTACGGGCGCATCTATGGCACCCCTTACAAAGAAGCCCAGGCCCGCGTCCGGGCCGCCAAGGACAAACCCATCGCGAGCCTGTTCGAACTGCCAAAGGCCAAGGGAAATAGCACTTTGGGCAAGATCAAGACCGAACTCCTTTTTATCGAACGTTGTCTTGACCTGCTAAAGCCTGGCGGCCACCTGGGTATCGTGCTTCCCGAGAGCGTCTTCAACAACCCATCTCTCATCTACGTACGCGAGTTCTGCGAGAACCGCGCTTACATCCGCGCCGTCGTCTCTCTCCCGCAGGATACCTTCGTTTCTTCCGGGGCTTCCGTAAAAGCATCCCTGCTCTTCATGCAGAAGTTCACAAGAAAGGAACGGGCCGATTTCGAAACGAAAATGGCCGCTGCTGATAAGGAGACGCGGGGGAAGTACGCCCCGGAGATCGCCAGCCGGACCAAGGAACTGGAAGACGCCACCGAGGAAGCCAAGAAGACCCGGGACACCGACCGGCGCAAGGCTCTTCAGAAGGAACTACACGAATACGGGAAAGAAATCGAGGAGAAGATTAAGCGCGAGGCGCGCGCCCTACTGAAGGAACGATTCCCGTATCCCATCTTCCTTTACGAGGCTAAGTTCGTTGGGATTACGGCCACAGGGGAGACAGATCGAGTCCCCAACGAACTGTTACCCAATGAGTTCAAACCGGCCGATATTGAATTTACGACCATCGAGCTATACCAACGATTCAAGGTCGATCCGGAACCATTCCTGTCAGCGGGGCCGCGCGCATGATTGCATCGACAACAGGCAAAGCATTCGCGGTCCTCTTCAAGGATTTGCACCGGTGGAACGTGAACTCGTTCTTTACAATCCGATGGAACTGGCCAGCATCAGCGGTCAAACGTTTGTCCTGTGCCCTGGAGAGGAAGAGCATCGCCATAGATAGGAAACGCGATATCCCCTCAGACCTGACCTTGGTCTCTCTCCACTTCGATGGTGAAATGGAACCCCGAGACGCTGATGCCTCAACTTTCAAAGGGAAACTATTCCTTGCCGAATCCGGCGACGTACTCTACTCAAAGATTGATGTTCGGAATGGGGCAATTGGCGTGGTGCCTCCGTCCATGCCACGCGTAGCCGTAAGTAGTGAATACCCCGTCTATGGAATCCGGCGGGAGGTCGCGCTCCCCCAGTATGTGAAGCTACTTTTCCGAACTAACGTTTTCCGCCGGCAGATCAATAGCCTTATCAGCGGTGCGAGCGGACGGAAGAGGGTTCAACCATCTGACCTTGAGCAGATCGAAGCCCCGCTGCCTGATCCCTCTGTACAAAGCCTCATCGTGGACTACTGGCAGGAAGCACAGCGCGGCGTGGACGCTGCACGAGACGGGCTGTCGGAACCTGTTCGATCCCTTAACAGCCGACTGCTCAAGGTTTACCAGGGCACTTGCACTCACGATGTTATCCATTCGCGTTTCTTTGTTCTCGACTTCAAGGACCTGACCGCTTGGGACGTAAAATCTGGGCGGGCCGCGAGCTTCCGGATCGCGTGTCCTTCATTCAGGCCAATGGGGGACTTCATCGAAGATGCAACGGAACTTGTACGCCCCGCCGCGGAGTCCGACAAAGATTGGCCAGTGTACGGGGTGAACAACAAGGATGGTGTGTTCCTAAACTCCCATCAGAAGGGGGCGACCTTCAACGCTCCCTACAAGCGTGTCCGGAAGGACTGGTTCTTTCACAACCCTACACGATGTAACGTAGGCTCGCTTGGTATTGTACCGGACGTGCCGGAGGATGCCATCACCAGCCCGGAATATCAGGTCTGGCGGCTGAAGAAAGATATCCCAGAACCCATGCTTCCCGGCTATGTCGCTTGCCTCATCCAGACACCTTTTTTCCTCGATCTGGTTCAGTTTAACCGTGTCGGTGCGGTCAAACAGCGCATGTATACCGAGAACCTCATGCAGGTTCGTATTCCCTATCTGCCTATCCCCGAGCAGCAGCGCTATGCCGACGCACGACAGAAGGCACTCACCGAACTCGATGCTGCTAAACGCCGCCTCGCTGCCTCCCGCAAGGAAGTCGAAGACATGATCCTGGGCACCAAGAAAGTGAGGATACCATGAGCCGCGGAAGACAAAAGGTTTCCTTCGAGGGCCTGCTCCAGGAGGACGTTTTGGGAATATTCAAGATCATTCGAGGTTTTGCTGATCTGCGCGATCTCGCCGAGGTCTCGACGGCCATGCGATACCAAGGCGGCGAGAACGGCCAAGGTACAGGGTATCAACGACAATTTGACGAGCAGCATGTGGAGGACATTAAGAGATTCCTGAGTAAAGGCCGCTATCGGTTCTTCCCAGAGATTGTGTTGAGCCTCCGGAGTAAAGGCGCAAACGATCCTGTTGTTCCCTATTCGAAGAGGAGAAGCTCTCCTAACGATAAGGCATATCGGGTCAGCGTTAATCTTAAGGCGTTGCGCGCTGAAGGCGGTAGCCGAATCTGCCGAATCGATGGAAACCATCGTCTGGAGGCCGCAATCCGACTCGTAAAAGAGAACAAGTCCTTTGCCTCCATCAAGAGCCATAGGGAAGCCCCATTTTGTTTCGTCGTCTTGGACTCGGATAGACCAGGGGATGACGAACTGGCCGAGGCCATGCTCTTCAATTTAATCAACAGCAAGGCCCTGCCGATTGCCTCGGAACATAGCCTTTCAGTCCTCATGCGCGATGACGGCGCTGCCGCCGAACGGTTCGTCGAGGATCCTCAAGTCTACCTGACGCGTTGGATACGCGACAAAGTTAAGGATTGGCCTAGGGGTTTTTACACAGCAATGGGGGATACCCCGCTGTCTCGCCTGCATTCCGCAGCAGGCGTGTTGCTCCGCCCCGGTGGAATCTCAAAAGCAACTCAGCAGGACATGGAGACCGAAGCTGGGCACCTCTTTGGTCCTCTGTATGACCTCGCTATTCGGCTCCGGGATCAACACGAGAAGTTCGTAAACTCCTACGCCTTTCTCCCTGTCGCCGCCGAAGTCTATGCCCGTCACTCGAAAGTCGATCCTGCCAAGGGAGCAAATACAGAAGCAGAGCGCCTCCGCCGTGCGGAACGCTGGCTCCGTGATTTCGCCCGATGGTTCGACTGTGTCGGTGCGGCAGACATGCCCTTGCCAGCCGATCCTTCCATCCTCTGGACCGTTTTCAAGTGCGATTTCGACAAGCGAGCTGGTAAAGTCTTTATTGCCATGTCCTTCAATAATGATCAAGCCCTTCAGGAGGTTGGTAGGGCAATTGACGAAGCGCTTGACCGTTTCAATGCGGATCATCCTAACAGTCCCCTGGCGCCAAGACGCGCCGACAAACAGAAGGGTGCGAGCTATGAGATTCCCGCATGGATATTCTCAGAGATCGACCAGAGCCGTTTGCTCATCGCAGATCTGACCGATGAGAGGCCAAATGTTTACTGCGAAGTGGGTTACGCTAAATCGAGAGGAATCCCATTCATCCTGACATTCCATAAACGGATACCCAGCGATAAGCCACCATGGGACCGGGAATCGTCGCCGGGCAACAGGGTTCATTTCGACCTCATGCCGTATCGCTACATCGCATATGAGAGCGCGTTCGACCTGAGAGACAAACTGAGACAGGAGCTTGAAAGTTTTCTTGGGCGAACGATTTAGAATCGGAGAGGTTTCACACAGGATGGACCAATTAAGAAACCACCGCGAGAATGGTACTTGAACAACCTTGATTCCGAAATCCTCTCTCGTTTTTCATTCTTGGAAACGTGAAAGAACCGTGGTTGGATAGGTTGCTAAACTGAAGACCCGATAAGGTCGCCCCCAACAGAGCTGGACTCCCCCCACTCCGGTTTTTTGATCTTTACTTTGTGGGAGAACGAAAATGAAAAGGAAACGGCACGGAAATGGTCCCGAAGAAGATGCAGAAAAGCAGCGCTGGAAATGGGAATGGTTGAGAAGAAATAAGGAGTATCGAAAGGACTTCGACAGGTATAAGAAGGCTTTGCAGAAGCCACGGTCCACTATAAAGCTTGAAATGGGCATGAAATGGGGAATGACAGAACTGCCAAATCCCTATGATCCTCCCCAAGAGACACCAAGGCTTGCTCTCGAAATACCATCACTTTCTGTGAGATTCTCGGATGATTTGTTGTCATTGTTAGGAATCCAATATTCCCTACACCTGGATGATATCCCTATCCCGAAGCCAGATGAAATCACTGGCTGGAAAATCTGGCCTATACACGGTAAGTTAGAGTTCCCAGAAACTTTACCGGTGCCTCTAACTTCAGAAAACTGTCCACATTATCTGATGATTGCGGCGAGGGTGGACCCGTGGATTCAAAAGACACGTCTGATGAAGGCAATAAACCAGTGCGCTAAAGAGAATCTCGATAAGCTCCTTAAAGCTCAAAGATCCGTGTCTCCGCAAAAGTCCTTGCGCCCACGATTCTATGAATTTCCAACATACGCGAATGTTTATGACCTTCGGGAGAAAGGGAAAAGCTGGAGGGCAATTGCTAAAGAAATACTTCCCGATGTAAAGAAAGCAGACGTAGCTATGCGAAGGGTGAGATACTACCATGAACAGGCCAACTGGTGGATCGATGAAGGCTGGCGGGTGCTATGACGGGGCACATGACAAATATCTCTTAGCAAAAAGTTTCCAATGGGAGAAATCAATCGATAGATAATATCCAATTTTACCGGCTGAAAACATATGTTTCAATCAAGGTCATGATGGGGAAACCACATGGCCTTTTTTGTTGGTCATGACTGGTCCGATCACAATATCGAAAAGGA
>DCUF01000008.1 GCA_002328485.1 Deltaproteobacteria bacterium UBA2221 | reverse complement strand
GGTAGTAAAGAAGGGGTACGGTCAGCTCTTCTGGGCGAGCGGTCTTGCCTCGACGGACACCAACAAGGACGGTGTACTCGGGGATGGAGAAGATTTCACGTGGGTCCTCAACCAGTTTGCGAATTCGGCGGAGGCCCAGGTTCTTTACGGTGACATTCAGGCCGACAACATCGCTGAGGTTGTGGACGCCATTTACATGGGCCTCTTCAACCGCCATGCCGAGCAGGAAGGCCTGGATTTCTGGGTCAATTCCTTTAACACCGGGGCATCCACACCCGCCACCATACTCTGGAATGTCATGATGGGCGCTCAGGGTCTGGACGATCAGACCATAGACAACAAGGTCGTCGCGGCCTCACGATTCACAGAGGCACTCGATCCGGAGCTTGATGGCAGACCGCCCTTCCAGGCAACCTTTTTGGGAACCGAGGACAATGATGCAGTTCGGGCCTGGCTCGCGGCCGTCACCTATAACGGCGCCACCATCCCGAGCATGACCGAGACCATAACGTGGGTGCAGGACACTATCGCCGATCCTGGCGACCCGATCCTTGTCTACAATACCTACACCCTGACCACCGGCGTGGACAACATCGCTATTGCCGGGCTGTCCAATGATCTGGTACAGGGCATCATCGACGGTGGCGGCGCCACCAGCACCTACACCAATGGCGACACCATCAACGGCAACGGCCTGACCGATATGGAGCTGGTTGTTGTGGACGACGGTAACGCAGCCGCTTTTGTGACCGTCAACAACGTGGACGACATCAACATCGTGGCAGCAGATAATGGGACGATCAATATTAACGCCATCGGCTGGTCCAACATCGATGCGGTTAACCTCGTCAGAGGCGTTGACGGCCTTTCTGTGAATCTGACGAACCTTCCGGACGGCGCCGACCTCTCAATCGCTTCGGGTATAGCGGGAACAATCGACGTTGACTACGCCGGCGGGGCCGAGGCGCATCTAGAGGCAGACAAGGCGAGCTCCGTGAGCTTCATCGACACCAACGTTGCTGCCAACGTTGCCGCCAATGAATCTGCTGAATTCGACTTTTACAACTATAACGGCGGCGACGTCACCATCGGCACCGTGGCTGCTATCATCGCTGATTCCGGCTATTTCGATTTCTCGGTCCAGGCGTACGGCGACGTCACCATCGGGGACGTCACGGTGGATGCAGCAGAGAGCGCTTCTCTCGATGTGTGGGTATACGGTGCGGCTGATACGGCAGGCACCACCATGACCGTGGGCGACGTGACCCTTGTGGGCGAAGATGCCTACTCGGCTTCCGTCACCATCGGCCATGGCTATGGCGCTGAGAATCCCGGCGACCTTACCGTTGGTGACATCGCCATCACCGGCTTCGAGTATGCCGATCTCTACGTGTACCGCTCAGCGTGGGCCGGGGACATCCTGTCCGGCAACGTGACGGTCGGTAACATAACCATGACGGCAGCCCAGTCCGGGTCGATCGATGCCTATATCGGGAACACCGGGTACAATGAGGTGGGCGACCTTACGGTGGGCGATATCGACATCACCCTGGCCCAGGCCGCCAGCGGAGATCTCACCATAGAGAACTACGCAAGCTATTACAGCGCCACCAACGACGTGACCGTGGGCAACACCACCATCGGCAATATAAACCTGGATCTGGCAACGGATGCAACATTTGATCTGAATATATCTGTTACTGCCTATGCCAGCAGCGGGGCCGGAGGCGTGGCGACCGTGGGCGATGTGACCATCGGCAACATCACTATCAACACGGGGATCAACACCTCCTATACCGGTTACATAAGCATCAGCGCCGACGGCGATGACGATTACAGCACGGTGGGCGATGTGACCATCGGCAACATCACGGCAAACATCGATGACGGCGGTTACTACTACCAGTACATCTATGACTACGCTGACAACAGCCTCGGCAACTTCACCATGGGCGACATCACGGTGAATGCCGGCGTCTCCGCCACCATCTACAACTCCGTTTCCCTGTCTGCAAGCTACGGGTCGATCGGGGAGGTGACCTTCGGCGACGTGTCCATCACCCTGGGCCAGGACTCCTATGCTGACTCCCAATTCTACGTCTATGCAGACCAGGATATCGCGAGCTTCACCATGGGCGATGTGACCCTGGCGGCCGCAGCGGGCGCTAACCAGGACTCCTTCGAGGTCACCATCGAGGCGTGGAACGGCGCCATCGGCGACGTGACCTTCGGTGACCTGACCGTGACGGTGGGCCCGTCCGCGACCGTGACGAGTGTGGACTACTATGTGAGTGCAGCGGATGAGATCGCCTCGGTGAGCCTGGGCAACGTGAGCGCCGATGTGGCCGCGTCCGGGTATTTCAGCGGTGAGCTGTACCTCTATGGGAAGGGCAGTGCCGATGTGGGCGCAATCAACGTTGGGGACATCACCCTGGCGGCGGCAAAGAGCGCCTACGCTTACTACTCCATGTGGGCCTACAACTTTGAGGACATCGAAAGCGCCACCGTCGGCAATGTAGCCCTGTCCGCCGTCGGCGAAAACGCCTATGCCTGGCATTCCTTTACGCTTGAAAGCAATGGCGGGGGCGACATCGGCACGGTGACCTACGGTGATGTTTCATTGACCGCTAACGGCATCAATGCCTATGCAGGCATGTGGGTAAGTGCAACCAATGCCGACTCCGTTGACACCATGACCTTCGGGGATGTGACCCTGAGTATCGATACCGCTGCGGTCTCAGGTACGGCCGGGGCACCGCTGGTTTACGCATCAGCCTACTTTGGCATCGATACGGAAGGCGACCTGGTGGTGGGCGACATCGATCTGTCCACCGACAGCATCCTGTCCTCCTTCGGCGGCGGGAATGTTGATCTGGCCCGGGTATGGGCATCCTTCGACGCCTCTGCGAGCGGGGACATGACCCTGGGCGATATAACAGTGAGCGGCGGCGACGGCGAGATCGACAACTTTGCCACGCTGACCTCCTGGCTGAACCTAAGTGCTGGCGGGGACATCAGCATCGGCACCATCGACTACAGTGACTATGGCGCCGGGGCGGTAATCGATATCTCGGGATATGCCAGCGTCGAAGGGATCATCGCCACGGATGACGACGATACCTTTATCGACAATGCCGGCGCCACGGCCTTCACCGGTGGCGAAGGTGCAGATATCTTTAGGTTTGTGGACGCCAACGCGGGGAAGACCCTGGGGTCGATCGATCAGATCCTCGACTTCTCGAACGCGCAGGGGGACAAGATCGATTTTACCCTTCTGAATGGTGGTGCCGGCCTTGTGGTGGATCAATTCAACTACAACGAGATAACGGCAAGCGACTTCGCGGCCTTCATGACGGCAGCGGGTGCAGCCGACAAAGCTGTCTGTGTGGGCGATGTAGGTAGCGACCTATTCGTTGCTGTTGATGGTAACAGTGACGGCACGGTTGACTTCGTCATCCAGTTGGTCGGTGCCGGTAGCCTCGCTGATATCGACGTAGCCTCGTTTATCTAACAGTTAAACACTCTATGGGAAAGGGGGTCCGTGCAGACGGACCCCCTTTTCTTACTATGGAAGGAACAACGTGAACGATAGCAAAGCATTGATAGAAAAAACGCGCGATCTTGAGGGGGCCCAGCGTTATGCCGAAGCCTTGAAACTCATCCAGGAGGGCCGTCGCGGGAATCCCCAGGACAGAATGCTGGCCATCAGGCACGCGCAGCTCCTGGAGGTGACGAAACAAGTTTCCCTCGCCATCGGGATTTACCGCGGCCTGATCGACAGCCAGCCCGACAAACAGGAGGCGGATCTATTGATAGGCCTGGCCCGGTGCCTGCTCAAATCAGCACAATACGAGCAGGCCGCCAAGATGTTTGGCCAGGTACAGGCCAAACTGCCGCGACACCCCGATGTGCTGATAGGGCTTGCAGGATGCCGGCGCCACAAAGGGGCGCTGAACGAGGCGGAGCGGCTGGTCCAGGAGGCCCTTGCGGTGAGCCCTGACTACAAGCCGGCGGTCCATGAACTGGCAGAGATACAGATCGCCAACAAGAATCTTGAAGAGTCTGTGCGCACGCTGGAGCGTAATGTCCTGCGGGAGGACCTGTATGGGGATTCTCTGGATCTCTGGCTTGCCCAGCTGAAGAAGCTCAACCGGGACCGGTACGCCCAGGAGCAGCTCGAGGCGATGGTGGAGAGATATCCCAAGAAGGTGGAGTTTATTTTTGCCCATGGCGTCTTGGCCCATCGGGCAGGTGAGATCTCCATCGCCCGGCCCGCCCTGGAGCAGGCGGCCCGGCTCAGCCCCAACAACTACCGTATCCTCTACGAGCTGGGCGTTATGGAGCGTGTGGCGGGTAACATCGAGCGGTCGCAGGAGTTGGTCGGCCAAGCTCTGGCGGTCAACCCCGACCAGCCGGCGGCGCTGAGGACCTATGGGAACGATCACCCCTACAAGTACGGCGACGCGGTCTTTACGAGGCTGAACCTTGCCGCAGCGCGGCTGGCCGATGTTCCTGTCATCGACCAGGTCCATCTCCACTACGCCCTGGCAAAGGCTTATGAGGATGTGAAAGAACTGGACACGGCTTTTCGTCACTACGGGATCGGAGGGGAGAAGAAACGCCGGCTGGAGACGTACAATGAGCGAAACACGGCCCGTATTTTTCAGATCCTACCGCAGGTTGTGACGAAGCAGACTTTTTTGGCGTCGAACCAAAGGGGGTGTGAAAGCGAGATACCCGTGTTCATTCTGGGGATGCCGCGGTCAGGCACGTCGCTCATGGAACAGATCCTCTCCTCCCATCCCGAGATCTTTGGGGCGGGGGAGCTGAAGTTCATGACGGGTATTCTGGACAACATCGAGTTTGGCGGACGACGCATCAAACTGAACGATGCTGAGCCGGTCTTTGGGTACGATGAAAACGCCTCGTGGGAAAAGCGTGGACAGCGTTACGTGGACAAGCTGGAGAGGCTCGCAGATAAACCCTATAAGCGTATCGTGGATAAGATGCCGGGTAATTTTAATTTCGTCGGTCTCATCCACGCCATCCTGCCGAAGGCGAAGATCATTCACAGCATGCGGCACCCCATGGAGACCTGTCTCTCATGCTACCGCATCCACTTCGCCGAAGGACAGCAGTGGTCGTACAATCTGCGCGAACTCGGCCGCTACTATAAGCGCTACTGGGGGCTGATGAGGCACTGGCGCGAGCAGTTCCCGGAGGCGGTGTACGAGGTCCGTTACGAGGACAACGTGGCTGATGTGGAGGGTCAGGCTCGGAGGCTCATCGATTACCTGGGCCTGGAGTGGAACGACCGGTGCCTTGAATTCTACAACACGGATCGTCCGGTCAGGACCGCATCTGCTTCGCAGGTGCGTAAGCCCATCTACACGACCTCGACCAACCGGTGGCGGAAGTACGAGCAATACCTGAAACCGCTGCTGGACGAGCTCGGACCCGTTGTGGAAACATACGAGGCCGAGCTGGCCAGGGATTATCCCGGCGACGCATCCAGCGCCACGCCGGCCCCGTAGGTGACCATGACATATCACGGCAGGCGATGGCCGGCTGACGGAATGGCCTGTGCGCTCTGGTTGCTTGCCCTTGTCCTGGCTGCACTATTACCATGGCAGGCCTTCGCCGCGGTACAGGTTACGGTCGTGCCGGCCGAGGCGACCGATCCTGCCCTTGACAAATCCTGGGGACCCCATCGGACCTACCTTGACCAGGACGCGTTGCCGCGGGGTCAGTTGCTCCTCTTCCTGCCAGGAACGGGGGGGCGCAATGACGGCCCTCCCCGAGCCTTTAGTCTGGCCGCTGCGAAGCTGGGCTACCACGTCATCGAGCTGGCCTACCCGAATAACCTTTCTGCAACAGTCTGCTGGCGACAGGCTGACCCGGGCTGCTTCGAGAAGTTTCGCAGGGAGATCATCGAAGGAGAGGACGCCTCGCCGCTGATCACTGTCAGGCATGCTGACGGTATCGAGAATCGGCTGGAGAAGCTTCTCGAAAGGCTCGCGAATCGACAAGCCACCGGGGGGTGGAGACAATTTCTCGACTCCTCCGGCCGAATAGCCTGGGACAAAGTAGCCCTTGCCGGCCAGTCCCAGGGGGGAGGCCATGCCGCCCTTATCGCACGGGACCGGAAGGTGGCTCGGGTGCTGCTCTTCGGGGCGCCGAAGGATTATGACCCGAAAGGGCGCAAGCCCGCACCCTGGTATGGGCCCTCACGCACCCCGGCAGAACGCATTTTTGCCCTTGTCCATACGAGGGACCGCCAGGGATGTACCTTTCCGCAGCAGCTAGAGATCTATAGGGCCATGGGCATGGCCGACAGACCGGCAAACGTGGATGGTGCCATGCCCCCTTACGGAAATTCGCGGATTCTCATCACAAACTACCCTGGCCGTCAGATTTCCTCGAAGGCGGCCCATGTTGTGGGGCTGAGCCACCCGGTCTTCAAACCGGCCTGGGTCTACATGCTTACGGCCGGTGCAGACAGGGAGACAACTGAGCCCAATCCTCTTAAAATAAAGGTGAAATTACCATGATGCATGTGAAGGGAGACTATGATGCTGTACAGGATCGAATCCTACTGAGCGTATGGGGCGGCCCAACCGGAAAATCGGCCCTCTGGCTCACGCGACGGCAATGGCTCGCCATTGCCTTGTCCTGCAACCGGGTACACGCCGCCACCGGTGCCAAACAAAACGATGGGCCACGTGGTGACACCACCCGTGAAAAGGCGGCAGGCGGCAAGCCGGAGGTCGAGGTTGGAGCGGCACTCCCGGATAAGACCGACGACGGCTACAGCTCCGATGCAAGCGAGGATGTAAAGCCGAGTCTGGTTTCAAAGGTGAGCTTTCAGCGTCTTGCTTCAGGTATGCGGATCACCTTGATAACGGAGGAGGAGAAGACGCTTTTCCTGCCCCTGAAAGGAGAGAATCTGTCGTTCTTTGCCCGGCTGGTTGAACGTTTGGCGGCAAAGGCGAGATGGGACTTCCCCACGGCCATGTCCCGCATGAAAAAGGCCGTACCGGTGCAGAAAGCCCTGATCAACTAGACCTTTTGCGAAGGGACTGCCGGAGTAGGGGAAAGTGAGTGTTTGATCCTGATTTACGGCTTCCCGCTTGTGCCGCTTAAAGATGATCCTCGATGATATGGGCCACCTTGAGCTGATGGACGATCCGGTCGATGCTTTCCTTCACGCTTTGCAGATCCGTTTCCAGCGTGATTTCCGGGTTCTCGGGCGCCTCGTAGGGTGACGAGATCCCCGTGAACTCCTTTATCTCTCCGGCCAGGGTCTTTCGATAGAGCCCGTTTGGGTCGCGCCGCTTACAGACCTCAAGGTCGCATTTGACATAGATCTCAAAGAACCGCCCCTCCGGCAAGAGTGACCGGACAAAGGATCTATCCTTTTCGAAAGGCGAGATGAAGGTGCATATAACGAGATGGCCTGCCTCAAAAAAGAGTCTGGCCACCTCTCCGACCCTGCGGATGTTTTCCGAACGGTCCTTGTCAGAGAAACCCAGATCGCCGCACAACCCCTGCCTCAGGCTGTCCCCGTCAAGCATCATCGTGTGAATCCCGGCCGCAAACAACTCTTTTTCAAGGTCCCGCGCGATGGTCGATTTCCCCGATCCCGAGTAGCCCGTCAGCCAGAGGACGGCCCCTTTGTGGCCGTGCCGTTCCTCCCTCCTCTCCCGGGCTATATTCCAGCCAGTCCAGAGCGTATGGGGCGACGTTTTTTGTTTGCTTGCAGGGGCTGCAACCGGTTCCAGGAGTTCATCCACATTCCGCACGGGCCCCCGGATCATCCCCGCTGCGGCGGTGGTGTTTGTGAGTGGGTCGATAAGAATGAAGCTCCCCGTCCCGTGATTCACGCGATAGGGGTCGAAGAAGATCGGCGATGCCGTCTTGATCTCCACGCGTCCGATCTCGTTGAGAAGGTAGGTGTTCGCCCCACGATCCCTGTGCAGGGTATTCACGTCGATCCGATATACGATCCGAGAGACATAGGCGCGCACCGTCTTTGTGGTGTGCTTGAGAAGGTATGCGGACGTGGTTGAAAGGGGTTTTTCATCCATCCAGCAGATAGTGGCCTCCAGGTGGTTTCCCAACTGGGGCAGATTGTCTTTCCGGGCAATCATATCACCCCGGCTGATATCGATCTCATCGTTCAGGGTGAGAACCACAGACTGGGGATTAAAGGCCTCTTCCAGTTCACCGTCAAAGGTGGAGATCGATTTGATCGTTGATGATTTGCCGGAGGGCAGGACTACGATTTCTTCACCGGGGCTGATAGTGCCTGAGGTGACCTTGCCTGCGTAACCCCTGAAGTCGAGATTGGGACGGATCACATACTGGACGGGAAAACGGAAGTCGATCAGATTGCGGTCGGCAGATATATGCACATTCTCCAGGTAATGGAGCAGGGTCGCCCCTCCGTACCAGGGCATGCGCTCGCTCTTGTTGACCACATTGTCACCCTTGAGGGCAGACACGGGGATAAAGACGATGTTCTGTATATCCAGTTTGTCTGAAAACTCCTTGTACTCTGCGGCGATCTCCTCATAGACCTGCTGCGAATAATCCACCAGATCCATCTTGTTTACGGCAACGATAAGGTGGGGGATCTGGAGCAGGGAGACGATAAAGCCGTGCCGCTTCGATTGGGTCAGGATGCCATGGCGGGCGTCGATTAGAATAACGGCAAGGTCTGCAGTAGAGGCGCCGGTAACCATATTGCGCGTATACTGGGTGTGGCCCGGTGTGTCCGCTATGATAAATTTCCGGACGGGTGTTTCGAAATAGCGGTAGGCCACGTCAATGGTGATGCCCTGTTCGCGCTCTGCGGAAAGACCATCGAGGAGCAAGGCAAGATCCACCTCATCCTGCCCCCTTCTTTTGGAGGTCTTTTCGACAGCCGCATACTGATCCTCGAAGATCGATTTTGTCTCATAGAGCAAGCGGCCGATGAGGGTCGATTTTCCGTCGTCGACGCTGCCGGTAGTGGTAAAACGGAGGAGTGTTTTATCGGAAGGGGTCACTAAAAATATCCCTCCTTTTTCTTCTGTTCCATGGATGCATCGCTGGTGAGGTCAATGACGCGGTTTTCGCGCTCCGACTTTCTGGCGGCCTCCACTTCCCTGATGATATCGTCAATAGTTGATGCGGTCGATTCTACGGCGCCCGTGCAGGGGATGCATCCGAGGCTCCGGAAGCGGCACATGACCGTTTCGACCTTTTCATCAGCGTAGTTGCTGCGGACGCTGTTATCGACCACGGAGCATGATGACACGGGGATCAGGATCCCGTCCCTGCGTATCACCTCCCGCCGCATGGAGAAATAGATGGGCACAACGGGGATCTTCTCCAGCTCGATGTAATGCCAGATGTTCTGTTCTGTCCAGTTGCTCAAAGGGAACACCCGCATGGAGGTGCCGTCGCTGATCCTCGTGTTGTAAAGGTTCCAGAGTTCAGGGCGCTGGTTTTTCGGGTCCCATTGTCCGAATTCGTCGCGAAGTGAAAAGATCCGTTCCTTAGCCCGCGATTTTTCCTCTTCCCTTCTGGCGCCGCCGAAGGCAGCGTCAAAGCCGTGCTTTTTCAATGCCTGGAGCAGTGCGCCGGTCTTCAGATAACTGCAGCATTTGTCGACGCCTATTTTCAAAGGGTGGCACCCATTGCCGATCCACTCTTCGTTCCGCTCGATAATGAGCCTCGCGCCGATTTGCTCGCAGAACCTCTCACGGAATTCGTACATCTCCGGAAACTTGTAGCCCGTGTCGATGTGCATCAAGGGGAAGGGAAACTTCCCTGGGTAAAAGGCCTTCTGGGCGAGGCGCACCATAACGCTGGAGTCCTTGCCTACCGAGTAGAGCATGACCGGGTTTTTGAACTCGGCCACTACCTCCCGCATGATGTGAATCGATTCCGATTCAAGCTGTTTAAGATACGACAGATGGTATGATCTCATAAGGCATCCTGACAAGTGTAAGTATCAAGAAACATCTAACTTATTTCCCCGCTTATATAGGCCCGTGTTCGTTCGTCCTTGGGCGACTTAAAGAAAGACTCGGCGGGCCCGTGTTCAACCAGTTCGCCCAGGTAGAGGAATATAACATAATCCGCGATCCTTCGCGCCTGGCGGAGTATGTGGGTAACGACCACGATCGTGTAATTATTCCTGAGGAACTTAAACTGCTTTTCAATGAGCTGAGCCGACAAGGGATCCAGGGCAGACGTGGGTTCGTCGGCGAGGATAGCCTCGGGCTCAACGGCCAGGGCACGGGCGAGGGCAAGCCTCTGCTGCTGCCCGATGGATAGGCGGGAAGCCGGAGTGCGCAGCCGGTCTTTCACCTCGTCCCAGAGCCCTGCCAGACGAAGATAGGACTCCACGAGGACGTCCATGGCCCCGTTCTTCCTCTCCGGCACCTGGAAAGACCTGCCCTCGAGGTCCCTGATCTGCTGGACGATCTGTTCCTGCGTCAACCTGTGGACCTTTGGCCCGAAGGCTATATTGTCATAGATGGACATGGGCAAAGGGTATGGTCTCTGGGAGAGGAAACCCAGTTTCTTCCGCAAAGAAAGGACATCTGCCTTAGGGTCGTACGTGTTGACTCCGTCAATCAGTACGTTCCCCTTCACGGATACATCATCATTGAGGTCAAGAAGACGGTTGAGGCTCTTTAGGAGGGTTGTCTTCCCGCAGCCTGAAGGACCGATGATCACGGTGATCTGGCTGTCCGGTATGTCGACGCTGACCTCGTGAAGCACCTTGTGGTTGCCGTAAGATATCGAAAGGTTGTTAAGACTGATATGGGGCACGGGTTTACCTTACAATGTGTTTTGAAAAGCGATGACTGAGTATCCGGGACACGATGCTGACCACAAAGACAATGAGGAGCAGGATGAGAGCGGAGGCATAGGCCCGTTCCTGTACTTCAGGTATGGGCGTTCCGATCTGAAAGAAAACGGCCAGGGGAAGAGAGGCAACAGGGTCAAAGAGCGACCGGGGGATATAGTCCGTGTAGCCTGCCGTAAAGAGAATAGATGCTGCGTCTCCGATGCCTCGTCCGAATGCGAGAAGCACCGCCGTAACCATACCGGGGAGGGCCTGCCGTAAGACTACTGCCATGGTGGTCTCGATCCTTGTCGTACCCAGGGCGTAGGAGACCTCCTTGAGTTCCAGGGGAATGGTTCGAATGACCTCTTCCATGGAACGGACCATAATGGGGAGCATGAGAAGGGTGAGAACGATAATCCCGCCCAGGAGGGAAGCCCTAAGCCCGAAGTAGGCCATAACCACGAAACCGAAGGCGCCGTACACGATGGACGGGATGCCCCAGAGCACGTCCAGAACCAGTTTCGTGAAACTGGCGAAGCGCCAGCCCGTGTACTCCTTTTGGAGTCCGAAGGCAACAGGTACGCTCAGGAGTAACGCGCAGAAGGAGGCCCCGAGACCCAGGTAAAGAGAGCCTACGATGGCATTGGCGATGCCGCCTTCCTTGCCGAGGTAGTACCCGCCTTTGGGCGTTTCAGTGAGCATGGAAAGGGTAAGCGCGGGGGCTCCTTTGTAAATCGTGATGAAAATAATCCCTGCGAGAACCACCAGGACAAGGGTGAGGGACGCGATCATAAGACCCTTGAAGATTTGTTCTTCCAGGCGTCTCGATCTCATACGTATCCCCTCCGTTCAATTTTCAGAAGGATGAGATGGGCGCCGAGACTGAACCCTCCCACGACGACCATGAGGATGAGGGCCGCAAACATGAGGGCCGAGTCATAGAGGGGGATGGACATCATCTCACCATAATTGTTGGCGATAAGAGCCGGCAGGGGGTAGGCGGGATCGAAGAGCGACAAGGGAACTTTCGGCACGTTTCCGACTACCATGAGTACGGCCATGGTTTCGCCGAAGGCCCGGGCAAAGCCGAGTACGATGGCCGCAATAATTCCGTGAAGCGAACTCCTGAGGATCACGTGTTTTACCATTTCCCAGGTCGTGATGCCCAAGGCAAGGGAGTTCTCCCGGGCTGCGCGAGGGATTGTGCGGAATACCTCCAGGGCAACGGAAGTGATAACGGGCGAGACCATGATGGCAAGGATAATGCCGCCTGCCAAAAGGCTGTAGCCCGTGGTGGGGCTGCCCAAGGCCTGGCCCAAAATCCTGACGAGGGGGACGATGGCGATCACGCCGCAGAGTCCGTATATAACTGAGGGAATACCGGCAAGGATGTCGACCACCAACCGGACAAACCCACGGAAACGACCGTGTGCATACTCGGAGAGATAGATTGCACTCAAGAGACACACAGGAATGGAAAGGATCATGGCTATTGCTGTCACTTCCAGGGTACCGATGATAAAAGGGAAGAAGCCGAAATCACCCCTTAGGGGGTGCCAGGAGGTGGAGGAAAGAAGATGGGAAAGGGTGGTTTTGGCAAGGATCGGCCTTGTTTTCATAAAGAGGGTGATGGCAATGACAAAGGCAATGGCATTGACAAAAACTAAAGAGGCCCGAATGAATGTGGTGGCAAGGCTATCCTTAAAACGTCTTACTTTCACAGAAAAATCCGCTCTTCTCCTCACTTCTCAAGCTTTTTCAAGGATTCCTTTAGCTGCTTAGGTGCAATCTTTATGTAACCCACTTCATCAACGTATTTTTGCCCATCCGCCAGAATCCACTTCACAAAGGTCTTCGAGAGTCCGTTGAAATTGTTTCTCGAAATAAGATACAGGTCGCGGGCAGGGGGTGACGGATATGATCCTGACGTCACGGCCTTAATCGCCTTTGCCTTGGTCCCTAGATCCTCCTTGGGATCGATCTTTCCGTTTCCATTCACGTCGATGGGGATGATCTGAATCCCTGATACGGGGAGGCCTGTCTTTGCATCGTAGGCGTAGTTCAGGTTGTTGTATCCCACACCGAAGACATCCTTTTTGACTGCTTCGGCAAGGCCCGGATCGCCATAAACGCCCACACCCTTGAGGTCTTCCTGCTTTTTCCCAAGATAATGGGCCCAGGTCTCGGCAGCTCCGCACGAGTCGGACCGCGTGTAGACCTGCACGGCCTTTTTGGTGGTTGTTCCTGCGAGTTCGCCCCAGGTCATGGGTTTTCCAAGTACCCAAAGATCGTTGAAGGTTTCCTTCTTGATACCCTTCATAGCGACGGTCTTCTGGACAGGATTATTCGCGTTGATTGTTGGAAAGACCGCATCCTTGACCACAGGAATGAACGTGCTGCCCGGTTTTTGCTCCTCCGGTCTGATCTCACGCGATACCATGCCGATATCCACCATCCCGGTAAGGGCATCGGTAATGCCTTTGCCGGCGCCACCCGCCGACACGTCGATGCGGACACCGGGGTAAACCTTCCGGAATTCTTCCGCCCATGTCACCATCATCGGATAGAGCGCCCAGGCGCCTGAGACCCGAACGGTTCCTGATATTCCGGCCTTTTTCTGATCTGCCGCAATCGCAGTTCCGGCCACACAGAGGGAAAACAGTAGCACGGCGATAACAATGTGACAAAACAACACGTTTATGCCCGGAGGTCTTCTCATGGCCGATCCTTTTTGGTTTGTTAAGTCTTTAGAATTATTAAGGCAGCTATACCTTAGTGTCCCGTCATTATATCGTGATAACTCTACCCGACTGCACCCCTAAAAGTCAAACAAAAGCTTGAGGAAATCAAGGGAGCACAGGGGCTGAAGGTATTGACGGTACGCATCGGTTTCAAGTAACCGTCTTGACGAGAAAAAGACGCGTTAGCCCCCGCAAGCCCTCGCTCTAACACCCGGAATACCTTTGGTAAATTCTCTTGACATAATAGGCATCGCCTTTACAATATAGCTTACCGTAAAATAGCGCACCGATAATTGAAGCAGATAAGGAATAATGACAGATGAATATCACGAATACGATCTGGCGAAATTGTAATGCCCATCCTGACCGCATCGCTATTCTGTATGAGGGGCAGCCAGTCAATTATGGCGCACTGCGTGTCGCGGTCGAACGGGCGTCTGCACGATTGGCGGCGACAGGCATCACCCGCGGCGATGTGGTTGCCCTGTCGATTAACAGTAGACTGGCCTATCTGATCGTTCTGCTTGCTCTGGCCCGGTTCGGAGCCGTGGCCACTCCTGTGTCGGTAGGGCTATCCGAGAAACAGCGTGAAGAACTGGTCGCAGGTGCTCGTGTGCATAGTATCATATTGGACCAGGATGACGGCTGGCGCAGTAACAGCTCCCCGGTAACACGCTATCTTGAAGCGGCTGCCTTATTGGCGGCGCCGGCTGATGGGGAGCGTTTCGACGTGCCACCCGTTGTGCAGGGCCTGGATGAGGAGCCGTGGCTGATAGCGCTGTCTTCAGGAACCACGGGGAGGCCCAAAAGGAGCCCCCAACCCCATGGGCGCGGTACCATGTTGGCCAGCATATCGCCACGGCCCGATCAGGATGACGAAGGACGGGTATACGTGTTCGTCTCGCTGGGTATAGAATATGGAATCACCGCTGCTATGCGGCAGCTATATCGGGGTGGGACAACCGTGCTGACGCAGACATCAAGACCCGAGACCTTTTTCGTGTCGGTCCAGCGTGATCAGCCCACCAGAGTGGTCACTACTACGGGAAGTGCCTCCTCGCTGGTAGCCTATGCGAAAAAAAGTCTATCCGAGAGCCCAAAGATTTGTGCCGGGATCAAATCCATCATGGTTGCCGGCAGTTTCGTATCGCCCGCCCTGCGGGAGGGCATTGTGAACCGGATTTGTTCCCGGTTGGAGGTCGATTACGGTTCAACCGAAAGCGGTAGCCTGGCTATGTCTACCCCCGAAACCTACGCACTGCGCCCGAAATCCGTAGGACGCCTCAACGCCTGGGTACATGCGGAGGCGGTCGATGAAAATGATCAGCCCCTGCCTCCGGGTCAATCGGGGCTCCTGCGTTTCAAGTCGCCTCTTGTTACCAAAGGATACCTCGACGACGAGCAGGCCACGGCTCGGGCTTTTCGTAATGGATGGTTCTATCCGGGTGATACCGGATTCGTGGGTGCGGCAGGCTACTTATTTTTACGGGGTCGGGTCGACCACATCGTCAATTTGGGCGGGAACAAGATTGATGTACGCCTGATTGAACAATTCCTCGATGACCAGCCGGAGATCATCGAGTCCGCCGTGGTACCCGTTAACCGCGGCACGGGGGCACAGGTGCTGGTTGCGGTAGTGGAAGCGCGCGCTCCCTTCGATGCAGAGGTCTTGAAGCGCCTTTGTCGAGAGCACCTGGGTAACGTGTACGTGCCTGACGCGATTGTGAAGATTGATGCGTTACCGAGGAATGAAAGCGGCAAGGTGAAGCGTTTAGCACTCGCCGCCAGTATCAAGTTTTCCGCGGACCAAGCGGTTTCTACTGAGCGAAAGGAGTAGACGAAGACCATTTCTTTGTCGAGCCCAAAACCTGTCTCTAAGAGTCGCACCTTCCGTATTTGTATGAGCAGGGAAAAAAACGGGGTGAGGAGGCCTACCTGCGGGACGGCGGGAATTGCTGAGAATCTCATTTTTGCCTTGCATATCTTCTAATCTTATGTTCTCTAAACCCCATGTCATTGTGGCCCTTTATAAAACGATTGACCCCATGTATGCTCTTGTTACTATTTATGGTTCCATCAGGTCGGGCAGTGGAGGCATCGGACCTTCTTGAATGCTTTCTCAAGGCCAAGGAACACGATCCCCGATATCGTGCCGCCTATCATCAGTACAAAGCCGAGCAGACTCTTCCAAAGCAATCCTGGGCCCAGCTTCTGCCACAGGTTCAAGGGTCGTACAGCTCGATGAATTACGACTATACTAAAGCGCCGGACTTCTATGAAAACTACCGGGGGGAAAGTTTCAATATAACGCTCAGACAGCCACTTTTTAATGCTACGAAGTATCTCGATCTTAAACAGAACAAGCAAAGAGCGCTTTCCGGGGAGCTCAGGCTGTTGGACACGAAGAATAGCCTGATGATAAGGGTTTCCGAGGCGTACTTCAAGCATCTACATGCTGTCGACAATTTAAAGGTTCTTCTGGAGGAGGAAAAAGCTACCGCGGAAAATCTGAGAATGGTAAAATTTCTTTCCGATGCGGGCGAAGCAACGCTTGTTGATCTTCATGATGCCGAGGCCAGAAAGGCTGAGGTATACTTCAGGGTAATCGATGCAAGCAATCAGGCAGAGATAACAAGGCAGGAATTGGAGCGTCTGGTTGGAGAAAAGATAGACTCCATAGCACCCCTTTCCGGAGATATTCCCATTGTACAGCCTGCACCTGAGAACGTGCAGGACTGGATAGAGGGGGTTAAAGAGAAAAATCCGATTGTAAAATACTACGCCTTAACGTCCGATATCGCGAAAGATGAACTCAACAAACAGAAAGCACAACACCTTCCTATCCTTGATTTTGTGGGTCTCTACAGTGATAGAAATACCAATAATGATACAGAGACTGCGAAAACACGGTACTATGCCGGTGGGTTTCAAATCTCCATGCCCCTCTGGACGAGCGGCTATACATCGTACAGGGTTCAAGAATTCAGAGAGAGACATGCCCAGACGGCTAAGGAGTATGAGAGGGTCCTCTCTGATGCAATTCAGAATTTGAGAAGCTCCTTTCTCGGGGTTTGCACCTCCATTTCAAAGGTGAAGAGCGCTCAGGCATATCTGACTGCTTCTCAAACTGCCCTTGCATCAACAAAAATAGGCTATCAGTCAGGTGTCCGCACGGTTGTGGATGTCCTCAACGCCACTTCAAACATGTACAAGGCCAAAACGGAGCTCTTGCAGGTGAGAATAGACTATGTCGTAGAGAAGCTGAAGCTTCTGTACTGGAACGGCAAGATAGATGAGAACGCCCTTGCGGAGATTAACGGATACTTGACAGGAAAAGAGTAATGAAGACTGATAAATTCCCCTTCTCCCTTGCCATGCTGAAGAAATACATGCCTGAAAATAACAAGCTCTATGAGTTCCTGCTGTCATACAAGAAGGTGATATTTAATCTCTTCATTTTCAGCGGTATTATGAGTTTTCTGTCAATCGTTCCTGCCCTATACATGTTTCAGATCTACGACAGCGTGCTCATGAGCAGAAACGTAAACACGCTTCTCATGCTCACCTTAATAGTTGTGTTTATGTACGTCCTGTTCGGTTTTCTTGAATGGTCCCGTTCGCGAATACTTATCGCCCTCAGTAATGATATTGACCGTAAACTTAAGGACAAGGTCTTTCATGCCGTTTTGAATAGAATCATTCTCCTGGGTTCAAACTCTCCTTCCCAGGCCTTTGGAGACCTGACCACGCTCAGGCAGTTTCTCTCAGGTACCGGTCTTTTTGCATTTCTGGATTTACCCTGGACGCCCATATACATGATCGTCATATTCATCATCCACCCTCTTCTGGGTGTATTTTCAATAATAAGCGCACTCATACTGCTTGGTCTGGCCCTGCTGAATGAAGGTTCAACAAGAAAGCCCCTGAGAGAGTCCAACAAACATTACCAGAGTGCCAATTCCTTTTTGCAGGCCAACTTGAGAAATACGGAAGTAATTGAGGCAATGGGGATGCACGGCAGCATAAAATCTCACTGGCTCGAAAAATATAATCCCGTACTCAAGCTTCAAGAGCAGGCGAGTAAGCGTGCAAGCGTACTGCAGAGCTGCATCAGGGCAAGCAGGATCGCTTTTCAATCCCTCATGCTTGGCACGGGCGCCTATCTTGCCATAGACAATATCATTACGCCAGGCGAGATGATAATGGCTTCTATACTGATGGGCAAGGCCCTCAGCCCTGTAGACGTGGCTGTCTCCACCTGGAAAAACTTTGTAAATGCCCGGGAAAGCTATGACAGATTATCGGAAGTGCTATCCTCTTACGAGGAGAATTTACCGTCAGTCTCTCTGCCTCCGCCGAAAGGGAGCCTATCTGTAGAGAATATTATGGTGAAGGCGCCGAACAGCAACACCGCCATTCTAAAGGGGGTAAACTTCAGTGCTGCTCCAGGCGAGCTGATTGCGATAATAGGTCCGACGGCGGCAGGGAAGTCAACCCTTGCGAAAACGACTGTAGGTATCTGGAGACCTTTCGCGGGAACGGTAAGGCTGGACGGTGCAGAGCTGTCTCAGTACGACAAAGAAGATCTGGGGAAATACCTGGGCTATCTCCCCCAGGACATCGAACTCTTCGATGGGACGATAGCCGAGAATATAGCAAGGTTCGGCAAGATAGAATCGGAGAAGGTCATCAGGGCCGCCCAGATAGCGGGGATTCATGATTTTATACTTAGACTTCCTGAGGGCTATGACATGCCGATCGGCGAAGCAGGGAACTACCTTTCGGGGGGTCAAAGGCAGAGAATAGCACTCGCTCGCGCCCTTTACGGAGATCCTCCGCTTATCCTGCTTGACGAGCCCAACTCTAACCTTGATGAGCAGGGGGAGGCGGCGCTTTTGTCCGCCTTAAGTATAATGAAGAAACTGCAAAAAACGGTGATTGTCGTCAGCCACAGAACCAACATTCTCCGTATTATGGATAAAATATTGCTCATGGCAAACGGTACAGTCGTAGCCTTTGGACCAAAAGAAGAAGTTCTACGTAAAATAAGCGCACAGAAACCTCCCCAGAGGGCACAGCAGAGTATAAGCAAATGAGTGAACAAGAAGAAGAAGGCTTAAAAGATTTCAAATTTCTCATTAAGAGGACCCTGATAGTTATTCTTGTATTTCTAGGAGGGTTTCTTGTATGGGCGGCTCTCGCCCCTCTTACAACCGGAGCGGTCGCACCTGGACTGGTAACGGTTGCCTCTTACAGAAAGATTGTTCAGCATCAGTATGGGGGAACAGTCAAAGAGATCCTGGTCAAGGAAGGCGACTTCGCAAAGAAGGACCAGGTGCTCATCAGGCTTGATGACGCCAGTGCAAAGGCTCAACTCGCTCAGGCGAGATCGGAGTACTTTCAATCAATGGTAGCCAAATGCAGATTATTGGCTGAAAGAACGTTATCCGCTAGAATCGACTATCCTCCGGACATCGTCGAGATGGGTAAAGATCCTGAATTTTCAAGATTTATGGCATCCCAGCAAGCGCTTTATCGGGCGAGAAAAGAGAGATATGAATCTGAAAAGAAAGGTACGATAGATATTATAGACTCCCTCAAGCAAACAAGAGACAGGCTGATCGAACAGAAGAACTCCAATGAAAGACAACTGCAGGTCCAGAAAAGGCAGATAGATTCTCTGAAGGAACTTTCAGAAAAGGGCTACTATCCGAGAAATCGATATTTAGACCTTCAGAGGGGGTTCGAGGAGATCTATGGGAAAAAGGCTGAAACCGAAGCAAGTTTGGCGAGAAATGAGTCTTCAATCAAAGAGTATGCCTTGAGGCTCAGAAGCCTTGAAACGGAATACAGGAAACAGATTGAGACCGAGCTAAACGAGATAGACAAAAAGGCAACTGCGCTGAAGGACCAGTACGCCGCGACGCTAAACTTCCATGAAAAGACAGAGGTAAAGGCACCTGAGAACGGGGTGGTAATGAACCTCGAGATTCATACCATAGGCGGGGTCATTACGCCCGG
>DCUF01000002.1 GCA_002328485.1 Deltaproteobacteria bacterium UBA2221 | reverse complement strand
TCAACAACTTTTGAGCATACCTCACGCTCGAGCAACGCCAATCTAAACTTGACAGCAAGAAGGAAGCTGAAGAACAGGTCGCGGCTCTAAGGAAACAGTTGCCTGACGCAACACAATTCGTAGACCAGGCAATTCTCAAGCAACTTGAGACAGAGCAGGCGCATTTGAAGAACCTCGAAAAGATGGTCGGGCAAGAAGTGCGGCGCAGAAGAGCCATTGCCGAAGCTTTAGCCAAGTATTCGGCTCTGCAAACGCAGGTTAATTCCGACATAGGTGAAATAGGAAAGATCTTAAAAGATAACGGCATTTCGGCCGATCTCGTTAACCGGTTACCACCAACATGGGATGCATCGGTTGTTCAGCTACTCCATGGTGAGGTTCAACTAGTCGAGACAGGAATTGCGGTCCTTAAGGGCGAAGAAACAGACGACCCCGGGGCGGACACGGTTTTTGCAGTTGTTGGTAAAATTGAAAGACTAAAAGAACTCGTGTCGAAAGACGAGGAGAGCAAAAAGCGACTTCTCGATCTTCAGAAGCAGATTTCCGAGACCACTGGGAAAGCGGAACGTCTTGCGAAAGAAATCGAGAACATAGACAATCGCATCAGGAAAGACCTCTCACAGAAAGAACAACATCGACTTGCTTACTATGCAGAATTCTTTACGGCTCTTCAACAGGACGAGAACGGCTTACGGGAACTGTACGCCCCGATGCAAGAAGCAATTGGCAGGATGGGGGCCGGAATGCAATTCGAGATAGACGTGGGGTACCAGATCGATTTTAGACCGTGGTTAGACAAATTGGCGTCATTCTTCGATAACCGACGTACAGGAGCAGACGCCAAGAGAAACGAAATAGAACGATTCGTAGAGTCAGAGTTGGCACCTGCTTGGAAGAAAGGGAAAACGGAAGAGATTGATGTAGCATTCAAGCGTTTCTTGGCTGCGGTTGAACCGGTGCTATTCATGAAGAGATTTGCCCCGCAGCGGACATCTCTCGTTGAGCTTTACGACTGGATGTTCTCGGTGGACCATATTTCGCTCAGCTATAAGGTAAAGTATGGCGGTATAGAGCTTGAGTATCTCTCGCCAGGAACCAGGGGTATTGCGCTTCTAGTCCTCTATCTGCTAATGGATGAGGATGATACAAGGCCGTTGATTATTGACCAGCCAGAAGGCAATTTGGATAATTCTTCGGTATACCAACAATTGGTTCCATACATACGTAAGGCAAAGACACGGCGGCAAATCATTCTCATTACCCACAATCCCAATCTAGTTGTCGCAACAGACGCCGAGCAGGTTATTGTCGCAACAGCGGAGCGCCCAAGCACCCAGGCTTACCCACGCATGACCTATTTCGCTGGGTCTTTAGAACATACGGGAGGGGGCAATGGATTTGGCACCCGCGAAGCAGTTTGTCTGCTCCTCGAAGGCGGGGAAAAGGCCTTCAAAGAACGAGAGAACAGATATGCGCTTCCTTAAGAGAGGCGAGGAGACGTAGATAAGAGATGAAACTGGCTTCCTGTTCTGATCCTACGATAGATACTTTTAGACTCGATGAACGCAACCACGTCGAAAAGCCTTTCCTTGACCAGCTTCATGGCCTCGGCTGGGAGATTATTGACCTCGATGGCAAGCAGCATCCGTCCGACAGCTTCCGCCAGAGCTTCGCTGAAGTGGTCATGCTGTCCGTTTTGCGGGAGCAGATCAAGGTCATCAACGACTGGATGGAAGACGACCAGATTGAGGAGGTGGCCAAGCAGATCACAGCGAGTTTTCCCGGCACCGGCCTGATCCAGAATAATCGCCACGTCTACACCCTTCTCCTTGAAAATACGAGCGTCAGCGAGAACCGCCGGACCGGGGAGAAAAGCCCTACCGTCCGCTTTGTCGATTTTGGCCATCGCGACAACAACCGCTTTATTGCCGTGTGCCAGCTTAAGGTGCGTATCCTCGGGACTGAGCACCACATCGTTCCTGACATCGCCCTCTTTCTGAACGGTCTTCCCGTGGTGGTGATCGAATGCAAGTCCCCCAAGGTGAAAGACGCAATACCGGAGGCCATCGACCAGCTTTTGCGCTACAGTGAGCAACGCGGCGCAAAGGGAGAGGGAAGCGGGCCGCTCTTCTATTACAATCAGTTCATCGTCGCCACGTGCAGGCAGGCAGCTAAATTCGGTACCATCACGACGCACAATGAGAAATACTTCTACCGGTGGGCTGATCCTTATCCCCGCAGTCTCGCCGATCTCGACCATGGCAAAAGCGGTCCCAACGACCAGCAGCGCCTTGTTGCGGGCATGCTCGATCGGGATAATCTTCTTGATCTCATCCGTACTTTCACCCTTTTCTCAACGAACGACAAGGGTGAAACCATCAAGATTGTGGGCCGTTATCAGCAGTTCCGCGCCGTGAAGCTGGCAGTAAAACGGTTGCTGGAAGGGCAGAACCCCCGCGAGCGGAGCGGCATCATCTGGCACACCCAGGGGTCGGGAAAGTCCCTGACCATGATGTTCATGGTGCGGGAGATGTATCGCCATGCCAAGCTGTCCCAGTGGAAGGTGGTCTTTGTCACGGATCGCACACAACTGGAAGACCAGTTGACAGAGACCAGCCAGAGTATCGGATTCACCGTCAAGGTGGCGGACAGCATCAAGGAACTGAAAGAGCTTCTACGCTCCGATTCCTCCGATCTTGTCATGGCCATGATCCACAAGTTCCGGGAGGTCGATCTCAAGGAGACCTTCCCCGAGTTAAACGTGAGCCCTCACATTTTGGTCATGACCGACGAGGCCCATCGCTCTCAGTACGCCATGCTGGGGGCGAACCTAGACAAAGGCATTCCGAATGCCGCCCGCATCGGCTACACGGGTACGCCAATCGATAAGACAGAGCGGGTCTTTGGCGACTACATCGACAAATACACCATGCGCCAGTCCATCGACGATAAGGTAACTTTGGAGATCGTCTACGAGGGGCGCACCCACAATGCCGAAGTCGCCGATAAGACAGCGATGGATACCGCCTTTCAGGACGTCTTCAGCGACTACAACCTGCAGGAGCGGCTCGCGATTCTTGGTTACGGCTCCCGTGAGGCCTATCTGGAAGCGGAACCGACCATTGCGGCCAAGGCAAAAGATATGGTGAACCACTACCTGACCCACGTCTTTCCCAATGGCTTCAAGGCCCAGGCAGTAGCCACGTCCCGTGAGGCGGCGGTCCGCTACAAGACCTACATCGACGACGCTTTGAAGGAAGCCGTTGCGGAGCTGGAGAAGGCGAATCCCCGCAAGCTCGATCTCGACCAGCTCAAACGCCTGAAGACAGACGTCATCGTTTCCACGGGTCACAACGACCTGCCCCATCTCAAGGCCTACGGAGACAAGTCGAAGCACGACGTGAGTATCAAAAGCTTCAAAATGGCCTTCGGTGCGCAAGAGGAAAAGGTGACCGGCGATATGGGTATCGTCATCGTTAATGAAATGCTTCTCACCGGGTTTGATGCGCCCATCGAGCAGGTGATGTATCTCGATCGGGTGATCGTGGCCCATAACCTTCTCCAGGCCATTGCGCGGGTCAACCGTGTGGGCGGCGAGGGTAAAGACAAGGGTTTTGTCGTAGACTATGTGGGCGTGGGCCACCATCTAAAAAAGGCTATCGACGCCTACGACGAGCGGGAACAGAAGGAAGTGCTTGACACACTGAGTTTTCCCGAAGAGGAGCTGCGGGAGCTGCAGGCTGGCCATGAGGCGGTCATGATGATGCTGAAAGACCATGGGCTGACGGATCTGACCGACCACGACGCATTTTTCGACCTGTTTTATGACGAAGACGTGCGCTTCGACTATATGCTCGCCTACAAGAACCTGACGAGATGTTTGAACCTTGTCTTCCCTGCAAAAGAAGCCCTCGCATACATGGACGACTACCAGGCCCTTACCGCAATCAACGTGCTTGCCGGGAAACATTTCCGGGATGAGCGCTTGAGCATGAAAGGGATACCGGCGAAGCTTCGGAGCATTACGGATGCCTACCTTGAGTCGAAAGGGATCGAGGTAAAGGTTAAGCCTATTTCGATCCTCGATGCCGATTTCCAGAAGCAGGTCGCAGCGCGGAACCGTACCAAGACCAAGGCAGCGGAGGTGGAGCACGCCATTCGCCACTATCTCGACGTTGAACTGGTCGATGACCCGGATCTGCAGGCCTCTTTCTCGGCAGCCCTGGCAGCGATCTTCGAGGAGTTCCGCAACAACTGGAAGAAGATCTACGAGGAGCTGGAAAAGCTGCGAATCAGGATAATCAATGCCAGCAAAGAGCCCACCTACGGGCTGCATCGAAAGAAGCAGATGCCCTTCTTTCGTATGTTCGAGCGTGAGATATTCGCTGGGGCGGTGGGCGAAAGCCAGGCAGGCTACATGAGCGATGATAACCGGATCAGCCGCCTGGTTGATCTGACACAGAAGGTTTTCTTGGCGGTTGAGCGGGAGCTTAAACTTGTCGGTTTCTGGGACAGCGTACCTGCCCGCAACAAGCTGAAAGCCGATTTGCAGCAAGTGATTCTCGGACCAGAGTTTGCCAAGCTGCCCGGCCTAATCAAGAATCGGGCCCGCATTGTCAGTCGCATCATGGAGATTTCCTACAGGAAGAATGACATTATTTTGTACGCGGAATAACAGCATGGAACTTTCCTATGAAATACGACGATCCACAAAGCGGCGAAAACTGACCATCACTGTTGAACGTGACCGCCGAATTATTGTGCACGTACCGGAGAGTATGCCCGACGCGAAGATCCGGCAGGTGGTCGAGTCAAAACGCCAATGGATATACGAGAAGATCAGCCACTCCCAGAAATACCAGGGTTTGCCGCATCCACCGGGCAAGGAACTCGTGAGCGGCGAATCGGCCCTCTATCTGGGCAGGCTTTACCGCGTTGAGATCATAAAGGACGGGTCATTAGAGGTGGAATTCGCCCAGCGATTCCTGATACCAGAGACCTTGATCGGTCGGAGGGTTGAGGCCTTGCGAGAGTGGTACATCGACAGGGCCAAAGCGAAGATTACTCCACGAGTAATGATGCATGCCCGGTCACTGGGTGTAGATGTAAACGGCGTCAAGATCGTAGACAACCATTATCGCTGGGGTTCCTGCACCGTGAACGACAACGTCAACCTAAACTGGCGGCTCATCAAGGCACCCGTGTTCGTGATCGACTACGTCATCGTCCACGAGCTTTCCCACTTGATTGAATCGAACCACACCCCGCGCTTCTGGAACATCGTCCGGACCCAGGTTGCCACCATGGAGAAGGCCAAGGCCTGGCTGAAAGAACACGGACAACTGCTGGAAGAAACAATATGAGGGTCCGCGAAACGCGAGTCGCTTCCCCCCTCGAGGAGTAAGTGATACTTTCGATACAGCTTTCAGGTCCTTAACCTTACGTCTCGGCTGTCACTGTAGTTCGGAAGGCAGCTCTTCCACCAGGCCGAGCTGACGGTAGACGGGCTGAACCTGCTCCCGTATGACGGGCAGCTTGAAATAAAAGAAAGAAGCGGCCAGGATGCATGTGGCACCGCCAAGCATCAGTGTTATGGGAGCGCCTATTCGATGAGCCACTATCCCTGCCAGTAGGCTGCCCAGCGGCATGGTGCCGGCCAGGGCCAGGACGTAGAACCCGACGACCCTGCCCCGTTTGTCCTCTTCGGCGAGGGTCTGAAGTGCGGTGTTTGCCGTTGCGAGCGTGGTTATCATGCCAAGGCCCGTGGCAAACATGAGCACCAGTGAAAGGGGGAATGACCGGGAAAAGGCAAAAGCGATCAGACAGATCCCGAACAGTATGGAGGACGCGATAATCCTCTTGTTGGTTCCCACAATACTCTCTCGCGAGGCGAGATAGAGGGCGCCAAGAAGGGCACCAAGGCCCGAGGCGCCCATGAGAAAACCGAGCGTCTGTGGGCCGCCACCGAGAAGATCCTTCGCAAAGACGGGCATGAGCACCAGATAGGGCATTCCCGCGAGACTTATGAGTGCAACAAGGAGCAACACGTACCGAATGGGGGCAAAACCAAGGGCATATCTGACGCCTTCCTTCAGCCCGGGCCATATATCCAATGCGGGAGAGACGCCATTTCTTCTTGGAATCCTCATGAGGAGGAGGGCGATTATGACCGCGAGAAAACTGACTGCATTGAACAAGAAGCAGATCCCTTCGCCAGCCAAACCGATCGCCAACCCCGCGATGGATGGGCCCACCAGGCGGGCGCTGTTGAACATAAAAGAATTGAGGGCGATTGCATTGATCAGATCTTCCTTGTGATCCAGCATGTCTACCACAAAGGACTGCCTGGTGGGTATCTCGAAGGCGCTGAGAATACCCAAGACAATACTGAGGACAAACAGGGAGAGGACAGTCACGTGGTCCGTGAGCGTAAGATAGGCGAGGGCAGCGGCCTGGAACATGGAGAGCACCTGTAGAAAGATGAGCAGGCGGTGGCGGTTTAGCCGATCGGCAAAAACCCCGGCGATAGGGGTGAACAGGATGGCCGGTGCCTGGCCGGCAAAGCCGATCAGCCCGAGAAGCAGTGCCGAGCCGGTCATACGATATACCAGCCAGCTCATGGCAATCTGCTGCATCCAGGTGCCGACAAGGGAAAGGCCTTGTCCCCCAAAGAACAGGCGATAGTTTCTGCTTTGAAAGGCCCTGAGGACAAAAAGGATCTGGTTCTTCTGTTTCTTTCCTGATCTCAAATTAGAAGGCTATGCCGGCTTAAAGACGAGGCCGCTTAAGGGCGGCAGGGTAATGCTGATGGACCAAGGCCTTCCGTGAGACCAGACATCATCGGTGTGAGCGCCGCCGAAATTTCCAAGATTTCCACCCCAGTACCGCTCAGAATCGCTATTGAGGACTTCGCGGTAGAAGCCCCAGCGGGGCGCACCAATCCTGTAATCGAACCGGGGAACCGGCGTGAGGTTGAACACGAAGAGGAGAAAATCGTTGGGGTCCTTTGCTTTTCTTATGAAGGAGATTACTGAGTTTGGATAATCCCCGAAGTCTATCCATTCAAAGCCTTCGTTGGTGAAATCCACCTCATGAAGGGCCGGCTCTCGTTGAAGTAAGCTGTTGATATCCTTAATGAATGCCTGTAAGCGGCGGTGTGGCTCATGCTCCAGAAGATGCCAATCAAGGCTCTGATTTGCGTTCCATTCCGACCACTGGCCGATCTCCCCGCCCATAAAAAGGAGTTTTTTGCCGGGCTGGCCGTACATATACAGGTAGAGGGCGCGGAGGTTTGCGAATTTTTGCCAAAGATCGCCGGGCATTTTGTCCGCCATGGACCGCTTGCCATATACGACTTCGTCGTGAGACAGAGGAAGAACGAAGTTTTCGGTGAAGGCATAGAGGAGTGCGAAGGTGAGCGTATTCTGGTGGTATTTCCGATGAATGGGATCCAGGGAGAAGTAAGAAAGGATGTCGTGCATCCAGCCCATATTCCACTTAAGGCTAAATCCGAGCCCCCCCAGGTAGGTAGGTCGGGAGACCATCGGCCAGGCCGTTGATTCCTCGGCTATGGTAAGCACCCCAGGGTAAAGACCGTGGACTACCTCATTAAATCGCTTTATGAATGCCACTGCCTCGAGGTTCTCGTTGCCGCCATACTGATTGGTTACGTGCTCCCAGGCAGGGCGGGAGTAGTCAAGATAGAGCATCGAGGCCACGGCGTCCACTCTCAGTCCGTCCATATGGTACTTATCCAGCCAGAAAAGGGCGCTAGAAAGGAGGAAGTTCGCCACCTCAGTGCGGCCGAAGTTAAAAATCAGAGTTCCCCAATCTCTGTGTTCCCCTTTCCTCGGGTCTTCGTGTTCGTACAGGGCGGTGCCGTCAAAAAAGGCAAGTCCATGGGCATCCTTCGGAAAATGGGCCGGCACCCAGTCCATAAGGACACCGATGCCCGCCTGATGGCATTCGTCGATGAAGTACATGAGGTCGTCAGGGTTGCCAAAACGGCTGGTGGCGGCAAAATAGCCGATGGTCTGGTAGCCCCACGACTCATCCAGCGCATGCTCGGTCATGGGCATCAATTCTACGTGGGTGTAGCCCATCTCCTTTACATAGGGAATCAAGGTGCGGGCCATTTCCCTGTAGGTAAGCCATCTATTGCCCTCCTCCGGAACCCTCCTCCAGGAACCGAAGTGAAGCTCGTAGACCGATAGGGGCGATTCAAACCAATTCCGGGTAGCCCGCTCTTCCATCCAGGCGGCGTCATTCCACTGGTATTTGTCTATATCCCAGGCAACAGAGGCGCTTTTAGGTCGAAGCTCCGAGTAGAATGCATAAGGGTCTGCCTTTTCGGCAAGGTACCCCTTGTGTCTCGACTTCACCTCAAATTTATAGACATCGCCCGCATCGAGGCCAGGGAGAAAAAGTTCCCAAAAACCGGTGGAGCCCCGTAGTCGCATGGGATGCCGCCTGCCGTCCCAGCCATTAAAATCCCCAACCACGCTGACCCTCAGCGCATTCGGCGCCCAGACGGCAAAGAAGAGTCCCCTCTCGCCGTTAACAGTCATGACATGAGCGCCCAGCTTCTCGTAATTCTTGTAGTGGGTGCCCTCGGTCATAAGGTAGAGATCGTAATCAGACAAAATGGGCAGGAACGAATAAGGATCGGCAGAAAGGCGGACGGAACCGTCGTGTCCTGACTTTCTGAGACGGTAGGAAAACACTTCCGATCGGCCCTTAATGAGTGCCTCGAAGAAGCCGTCCCTGTGCGCCTCCTTCATGGGGTATTCCTGTCCCGTGGCGGTCTCGACGACCGTAACCTCTTTTGCGTCGGGCAGAAATGCCCGCACCACAATGGCCTCTTTTCCGCCTACCCTGGTGATGTGGGCCCCGAGCACCTCGAACGGATCCGGGTGTGCAGAGTGTACGATCTTCTCAATAGCATCCTTGGTTGTCATCTATTGCTCCAAAACATCTGTAGGCTGGCGTCTTTTCTACAAAGTAACGCTTTTCATGATCTTTCGCAAGCCAAGGTGCCTTCATTTCTCGCGGGAATACCCTAAACTATTTGAATTACCTTGCTCAGATAGGTACTATGTTTAGGTGAACCTAAAGCACCTCGAAACCTTCGTGAAAATCATCGATTTAAAAAGCTTTACCAAGGCATCGGAGGAGTTGTATCTGACCCAGCCAACGGTGAGCAAGCAGATCATAGATCTGGAACAGTTTTTCAAGATTCGGCTGATTGACAGGACAAAAAGGAGCGTTGAGCTTACGAGGGCAGGCGAAATCCTCTATCGCTACGCACGGGAGTTGCTGGCGATTCAGAAGGAGGCCATAGAGGCGGTGGCCGCCCACCGCGGGCTTAAGGGTGGGGCCCTTCGTATAGGTGCGAGCAGCATCCCTGGTGTGTACGTGCTGCCCCAGGTGCTCAAGCTCTATCGGGAGCAATATGAGGGCGTGGAGCTTTCCCTCGTCATATCAGACAGCGCGAAGACCGTTGCCGGCGTGTTGGATGGAACCCTCGACCTCGGGTTCGTCGGCGCGAAGGAAGACTCGGGGAAGGTGGTCTACAAATCCTTTCTGAACGACCTGATTGTCCTGATTGCCCCCGCCACGTTTCCCAATACCATGTCAATCGAAGAATTGAAAACGCTTCCTCTGGTTGTGCGAGAGCCCGGCTCAGGAACCCGGCGCTGTTTCGAGGCGGTCCTGAAGAAAAAGGGGTTTCCCGCCGGCTCTCTCAGGGTGGTTGCCGAGTTGGGTGATGTAGAGGCAGTGAAGGAGGCTGTGAAAGGTGGCATGGGATGCTCCTACATGTCGAACCGCGCTATCAAGGCAGAGGTAAGCTCCGGTCAGTTGCAGGTCCTCCAGGTGGATGGCTTGCAGCCCGTGAAGAGGACGTTCTACGTTATTACAAAGAAGGGAAGGAGCCTGTCGCCGCAGGTTGAAGCGCTCCTGAAAACCATGGATGTTTGGAGAAAAAAAGATGAAATTCAGCGTACTAGCCCTAACGGTCTGCCTATTCTTTGCCGCTAGTCAGGCCGAAGCCAGGGTCTATCTGGATGTCTTCGGCCAGTCATATAAGAAGATCACTATTGCCACACCGCCCTTTAAGGGCGATACCGCACCCGCCACGACCCAGTCGGCCATGAAGCAGCTGCTTGACAAAGGGCTCGATCTGTCGGGATTTTTGATCGTGGCCCCTTCATCCGTCATTGACGCTGAACTGAGGAGTGAAGGCCTGGAGCGGAAAGATATACGGTTTGAAGGATGGAGATCTCTCGGCATCGACCTCATCTGCAAAGGGAATCTGCAGCAGAACGCGGATGGATTGTCCCTCGATGCCTTTCTCTATGACTCCTCAGACGGGATGCTTCTTTTTGCAAAGAAATATAAGGGTGGGCAGGACGAGTGGCGGAAGATTATCAATCGCCTGGCTGACGACATCGTGCTGGCAATAACGGGGGAAAAGGGGATCATGAACTCGAAAATCCTCTTCATTTCAGGAGGTGGTCGGAGCAGGGATGCTTTTATCGCCTCCCTGGACGGCTCGGAGATGCATCGGCTGACCAGTTACAACCGCCTCATGGTGTCCCCCGCTCTTTCGCCCGATGGCAGATACCTGGCCTTCACCTCCTATAGGGAAGGCAGCCCCCATCTCTATGTCGTTGATGTTCAACGGGGCAGAGAAGTCTGGGTCAATAGGGAGGAGGGCATGAAGAACGGGGTGACATGGGTGGATTCAAAGAGGATTGCCTATGCCCACGTCTCGGGCAAGTACTCGACGATCTATTGTGATAATGTGGAAACGAAGGAACGCCGGTTGATTTTGAGAAAGGACGGCATACTTACGTCGCCATCGTTCACCAAAGACGGCAAGAAGGTGATTTTTGTATCGGACATGTACGGCTCTGCCCAGATTTTCGCGAAAGATCTGGGCAACGGGGAGATCCGCCGTTTATCCCGTTCAGGCGCCTACAATACCTCCCCCGTCGTTTCGCCCAAAGGCGATCTCATTGCCTTTGTCTCAAGAATGGGGGGGTCCTTCGAGATCTGCGTCATGAAGATGGACGGCTCCGAGCAGAGAGCGCTGACGAACGGAGGCATCAATGATTCGCCCCGGTTCTCGTCGTGTGGGCGATACATCGTCTATTCCTCTAAGAATGGCGGGAAGGGCAGCATTCGCCTCATGCTCCTGAATGGGGACAACAAGAGACTACTCAATTTTACCGGTTCCGAAGAAGGCCAGCCGTCATTTTTTCAGTAGGAGGTCACAGGTGAGGTATCCAAGGAGAGAAAAGAGGCAAAACGCGGAGGGGAATATGCCGAATACATGCGTCAAATCGTGGGCAGTCCGTGCTCTATGGCTGCCACCGTGTCTTTTGCTTCCCCTCTGTCTTTTGATGGCGTCCTGTGCATCCAAGCAGGTCTACATGCCCGTGGCCGAGAGGGCCGCCCTGGAGAGGCAAGAGGCACAAGACCGTAACGCTGGATCGATTGAGCCTGGGCGCTGGGGCGGAGAAGGTAGGGGCGCAGTCACCGAGGAGGATATCTCCGGCGCTGAGGGGCATTCTGAGGGCTCGACGACAATGAACCGCCTCGTAAGGGACATCTACTTCGATTTTGACAGCTACGCCCTCAAGGGCGATGACCTGCCGGCTCTGAGAGACCTTGGGAATTGGCTGAAGGAGAACAAGCGGAGCAGCGTGACGATTGAGGGCCATTGCGACGAACGGGGATCCATTGAGTACAACATGGCACTGGGACAGAAGCGGGCAGAGGCCGTCAGAGAGTACCTGCGCACCTTAGGGGTGGACAGGGGCCGCATCAAGACAATCTCCTACGGCAAGGAGACCCCCATCGCCCCGGGGCGCACCGAAGAGGCGTGGGCCAAGAACAGACGAGCCCACATGATAATCGAGTAGAGAAGGCAGAATGGCAAAATAGTAAAATTGAAAAATGGGGAGAATTGCCTAAATACTCATTGGTTTTCCTATTTGACCATTTCGCCACTTCACGATTTGCACTTTTTTTGTTTCCAGGGGAGGATCTATGAAATACAAATCTCTCGTGCTTTGCGCCCTTTTGGCCACGGTTGGATGCGCCTCAACCCAGGAGGTTGGGCAGATACGGGGGGATGTGACCTCCGTTTACGGTGAGTTCGGGAGCTACAGAGAGAAGACCGACAGCCGTCTGGCGAGGATCGAGAAGAGCAATGACGATCTGCGAAAACAGCTCGCTGACCTGTCGGCATCTCTCGAAAACCGGGACGAAACCATAAAGAAGATCTTGGGACACGTGGATGAGCTCGACTCCCAGCTTAAGGCCTACTGGGATGAGACGAAGGGGCATCTCAGAGACCTGAGAAGGGGTTCCTCCGTGAATGGCGGCGACACGGCGCGCGAAGCCGGGGAGAGCGAGCGACCCCTGAGAGGTAGCCCTGAGGAGTCCTACAAGGAGGCCTTCGAATCTTTTCGAAAGGGCCGACACAAGGAGGCGCTGCAGGGCTTTTCTGACTTCATCAAACAGCACCCCGACAGCCCGCTCGCGGCCAATGCCCGGTATTGGATGGGCGAAAGCGCCATGAGTCTCAAGGACTACGCAAAGGCTATCGTATATTTCCAGGAGTTTCTGGATAAATACCCCAACAGCGACAGGGCTGCGAAGGCCCTTTTGCGCCAAGCAGACGCGTTTGGTGCAACAGGCGATAAAAAAACCTCCACAATCCTTTTGAAAAGGATTGTGGAGGTTTATCCCAAAAGCGAAGAAGCCCGTTTGGCAGAACGCTCTCTACGAAGCGGGCCCCGCTAATTCTTCATCTGGCCCATCCGACCCATTCGATTCATCAAGGAGATCCATCGATTCGGTGGGCGGTTCGAGTTGTTCTTCCTGCTCCGATGGAGGGGTAAGTTCCTCCCCTTTGTCAGTGGTGGCCATCTCAAAATTGCGATACTTTGAGAAGCCGGTTCCGGCTGGAACGATCCTGCCCATGATGACGTTTTCCTTTAAGCCGCGCAGATAGTCCACCCTGCCTTCAATAGCCGCCTGGGTGAGAACCTTGGTCGTATCCTGGAAGCTGGCGGCCGATATAAAGCTCTCTGTAATCAGAGACGCCTTGGTTATGCCCAGGAAAAGGGGCTCCGCCGTTGCGGGTTGGCCACCCTTTTCAATGGCCTTTCTATTCTCTTCCTCGAAAACCCACCACTCAACGGGCTCATCGATGATAAAGTTGGTGTCACCGACCTCTTTTATGCGTACCCGTTTCAACATCTGTCGAACAATAGTCTCGATATGCTTGTCATTGAGCTTGACGCCCTGAAGCTGGTAGACTTCCTGGATTTCATCAACAAGGTATCGGGCGAGTTCCTTAATGCCCAGGATGCGCAATACGTCGTGAGGGTTGACGGGCCCGTCCATCAAGGCCTCGCCTGCATCCACGTAGTCGCCTTCGTGGACAATAATGTGTTTGCCGCGGGGGATGGTATACTTCCTGGCTTCGCCCCGTTCCGGGGTAACAACAATTTCCCTTTTTCCCTTGGAAAGCTTCCCAAAGGATACCGCACCTGATATCTCGCTTACCGTTGCGCTTTCTTTTGGGCGTCTTGCCTCGAAGAGCTCTGCGACCCTCGGTAAGCCTCCAGTGATGTCCTTCGTCTTTGTCGTCTCTCGGGGCATCTTTGCTACCGAATCGCCGGCGAATATCTCATCGCCTTCATTGACCATGATGTGTGCGCCGATAGGCAGGATGTAGCGGGCCGGGCTGGATGTTCCCGGTACGTTTATGGTCCTGCCTTTCTCGTCCTTGATCGATATTCGTGGTCTCAAGTCGGGGTCTCGTGGCTCGATGACAACCTTGTAGGCGAGCCCTGTTACTTCGTCCACCCGTTCCTGCATGGTAACGCCTTCGGCAATGTCGCCGAATTTTATTTTACCCGATACCTCCGAAAGAATAGGCGTCGTGTACGGGTCCCATTCGCCCAGGATCTGACCTTCTTCGACCCTTTGGCCATTGGTGACCCTCAGTTTGGCTCCGTAGATAACAGGATATTTCTCCCGCTCGCGTCCAGCCTCGTCTACGATGCAAACATCTCCGTTCCTGTTCATGACAACGGGCTGGTCGTCCTTGTTCATGACAACCTTGACGTTTGTAAACTTTACGTATCCCTCGTTCCGGGCCTCCAGGGTCGACTGCTCGATACGACGAGACGCAGCGCCACCGATGTGGAAGGTTCTCATGGTGAGCTGCGTGCCCGGCTCACCGATGGATTGGGCTGCGATGATGCCCACCGCCTCGCCGATGCTCACGAGGCGTCCTCTGGCAAGATCCCTGCCGTAACAAAGGACGCAAACCCCTCGTTTTGAACGGCAGGTGAGGACCGAGCGAATGCGAACCTTTTCATAACCCGCCTCGTCGATCTTTTTTATGTGTTCTTCTCGAATCTCCTCGTTGCGACGGACAATGATTTCTCCATCAGGATCCCTCAGGTCTTCTAAAGAAACCCTGCCCAGAACCCTGGTGCCCAGTTGTTCGATGACCTCGCCGCCTTCTATGAGAGATGTGACCTCGATGCCATCAAAGGTACCACAGTCGGGCTCGCTCACAATCACATCGTGGGCGACGTCAACAAGACGGCGAGTGAGATAACCAGAGTTCGCCGTCTTAAGAGCCGTATCGGCAAGGCCCTTTCGTGCTCCACTGGTGGAGATAAAGTACTGAAGGACAGTCAAACCCTCCCGAAAATTACTGGTGATCGGCGTCTCGATGATCTCTCCAGACGGCTTGGCCATGAGTCCCCTCATGCCGGCCAACTGGCGAATCTGCTGGGCATTACCACGGGCGCCGGAATGGGCCATAATGAACATGGGGTTGAGGCTGTTCTGGTATTCGTATTTGGGCACTGCGACCGCCTGACCGGTGGCCTTCTGCGACGCGCTGGTGACGGCCTTGGGCTTGAAGCCGGCCGGTATAGGTACTGCCGGTACCTCCACCTTCTCCGAGCCCAACTCACGCATCAACTCATCGGCAATGCGTTCGGTTACGTCCGCCCAAATGTCGATAACCTTATTGTACCGCTCGCCGTCGGTTATGAGGCCTTCCGAGTATTGGTTCTGAACGACCTTGACCTCTTCGTAGGCCCTGTTGATCAGCTCTTCCTTTCGTTCCGGTATCCTCATGTCGTCAATAGATATGGAGATGCCCCCCATGGTGGCGTAGAAGAAGCCGATATCCTTTAGCCTGTCGGACAAGATGACTGTTGCCTTTTCTCCGCCTTGCCTATAACAGATGTCGACCACCTGCCCGATCGATTTCTTATCCATGACCCGGTTGATGACCGAAAAGGGCAATACCTGGGGGATTGCCTCCCAGAGTAGGATCCTGCCGGGCGTGGTATCCACCAGTTGTCCGTCCATCCGGACCTTGATGCGGGCATGGAGGTCCACTTCCCCGGCATCATGGGCTATGCGAACCTCGTCGGCGTCCGAGAAGATCCTGCCCTCTCCCTGGCGATACTTTCGCTCGATAGTTAGATAGTAGAGGCCGAGAACGATATCCTGGGTAGGAACGATGATAGGCCGGCCGTTGGCCGGGGAGAGGATGTTGTTTGTGGACATCATCAGGATTCGTGCCTCGGACTGGGCCTCAATGGATAACGGAAGATGGACTGCCATCTGGTCACCGTCGAAGTC
>DCUF01000058.1 GCA_002328485.1 Deltaproteobacteria bacterium UBA2221 | reverse complement strand
CATCAACAACTTTTGAGCATACCTCGGGATACTGCGCTCTACGGCGTCTCTCCTGAGGACCTCTCTTACCGAAGGGCGTGCCAGACAACTGCACGGCTCCGCTATGCCCAGATGAAGGCATTCTTCAACTTCATTATCGAGAGAACCCATACTGGCATGGTGAATCCTTGCAACGATTCGTTACTATCGAAAACATTCAGGGCTCCCCGGATGAGGCAGAGAGTATTGGCCGACAGGTCGTTGACGAGGTCATATACCGATGCCAAAAAGTGAGGGGCAGGCTCATTCTTGAATTGCAGGCGCGGCGCGGTTTGAGGATAGGAGAAGTGTTGAATCTGCGAGCGTCGGATGTGAACGCGCGAAGGCTCACATTACGGCACCCGAAGTCAGCTCGCGAAGAAGAAAGCGCATTCATGCCGGAGACGTTGGCAATGAGGCTGAAGGGGTACATTGAAGCCAAGAGCATACTCCCTGACGACAGGCTCTTTCCTATCTGCTACTCAACTGCCAGACCCTTTGTCCTCAGGCTTGGAGAAAAGGTGAACGTGAAAATTCGACCGCACGACCTGAGGCTTCATTCGGCAACCTACGCGAGCAGAACGTGCAAAATCCGCCCCTCCTCGAACACCAAATCCACTTTTAGTCGAACACTCAATCCAATGATACCCGAACGGTAAATCCATTTGTCCTCGAACACTTTTTTCTCCTGATTGGATTCGGTGTTCGGGAAAGAATGGATTCCTTCTCCTCCCTGCCCCACGTGCTACACTGCCCCCTTCAACACTCGCGTATGGAGGGCAGATGAAGAAAAAAGGGAGGAGGATCCCCGTGAGGAAACTGAAAGAGGCAGCACGATTGTTATTGGAGTTTAAGCTGGGCGTCCGTCCCATTGCGCGGGCGTGCGACATCTCGACATCAACCGCCCATGCGTACGTGGACAGACTCAAGGAACTGGGCGTCCCCTACGGTGAGATCGCAGTAATGGGCGACGATGAATTGGAAGAACTCCTGTTCCCCAAAGAGGAGAAGACGCCGGCAAAACTCTTGCCTGACTTCGAATACCTCTCGAAGGAGATGACCAAGAAGGGCGTAACCCTCCAGATCCTCTATGAGGAGTATAAGAAGGACAACCCGGACGGCTACGAGCGGAGCCGGTTCTATGACCTCTACCGTGAATGGATAAAGAAGGGGGACCCCGTCATGAGGTTCAACCACAAGGCCGGCGAGAAAACCTTCATCGACTTCTCCGGAGACAAGGCCCCCTACCAGGACCCGGTGACGGGGAAGATCATCGAGGCGGAACTCTACGTTGCCGTCCTTGGTGCAAGCTCGTATCTCTTCGCGAGGGCCGTCGCCGATCAAACCGTAGGGAACTTCGTCGACTGCACGATCAGGGCCTTCGAGTTCTATGGAGGCTGTACCGAGTACCTCGTGCCTGACAATTTGAAATCGGGAGTCACTCACCCTTCTTACTATGAGCCCGATATCAACAGGACCTTCGCGGCCATGGCGGAGCACTACCACGTCGCCGTCCTGCCGACAAGGGTGAAGAAAGCACGGGACAAGGCGAAGGTCGAATCAGGCGTCCTCCAGGCGCAACGGCGTATCCTCGCATCACTCCGGAACAGGACGTTCTTCGGCCTGGCCGAACTCAACAAGGCCATCGCGGAGGAGACGAAGAAGCTGAACGAAAGGCCCATGACCGGCATCGAAAAATCCCGTTGTGACCTCTACGTGGAGATCGACAAACCGGCACTGCGCCCCCTGCCTCAAGAACGTTACACGATCACCGCCTGGAAGAAGGCCACGGTTCACATCGATTATCATGTCGACGTCGAGAAGACCCATTACAGCGTTCCCTACACCCTCATGGGCCAGAAGGTCGACATCAGCTATACGTCTTCAATAATAGAGGTCTTCCATAAAGGTAAACGGGTGGCCTCCAACATGAGGGTCAACAAGCCGGGCGCCTTCGTCACCGACAAGCTCCACATGCCTCACCACCACAGGCGGTACCTCGAATGGACCCCCGAGCGGATAACATCGTGGGGTGAGAAGATAGGACCCCATACACGGATGCTCATGGAGGCGATCATGGAGCACCGGGAGCATCCGGAGCATGGTTACCGCAGTTGTCTCGGCCTCATTCGGCTGGCGAAGCTCTATCCTTCCGAGCGGGTGGAGCAGGCATGCCTACGTGCCCTCGATCTTCAGGCATACAACTACAAAAGCGTCAAATCTCTCCTGGAGCGGGGACTGGAGAAAGTGACGCCTGAGGCGAAACAAAGGATCATCCCGTTGCACGCCAATGTGAGGGGAAAGAGCTATTACGGGGAGGCGGACCATGATTGAGGCAACGATCGAGAAGCTTCTCGCGATGAAGCTCCACGGTATGACAGAAGGGTTGAGAGAACAGATGAATAACCCTGAATATAGAGACTTCGGTTTTGATGAAAGGCTTGCGCTCCTTGTTGATAAGGAGAAGCTCTACCGGGAGAACAGACAGTTTAAGAACCTTGCCTCCCAGGCCCACTTTCGCCACCCCTCTGCCTGCTTCGAGGACATCGATTTCAGAACACAACGGGGCATGACGAAAGACGGCCTCTTCAGACTCTGCCAGAACGAATGGATCAGGAGCCACAATAATCTCATCGTGATCGGCCCGACCGGCGTGGGCAAGACCTATATCGCCTGTGCGTTGGGCAACAGTGCAATCAGGCAGGGTATCAGCGCGCTTTACGTCCGCATGCCCCGGCTGGCGCAAGAGCTGAAAGTGGCTCGTGCCGACGGCAGCTACGTGAAGCTCCTCGGCCGCCTTCAGAGGATGAGACTCCTTATCATTGACGACTGGGGACTCAACTCCTTTACAGACGAGGGCAGGAGGGACTTTCTTGAGATCATGGAGGATCGGCATCAGGTGAGGTCAACCATCATCGTGAGCCAACTCCCCCTCGACCTATGGCATGACGCTATCGGCGATCCTACCCTTGCAGACGCCATCTGCGACAGGATCGTCCACAATGCTCACAAAATCATAATGACGGGAGAATCGATGAGAAAGACGCATTCAGGATTGACATGAGATCGAACACTTATTTAGAGTAAGGGTGGCCGGGGACGGAGAGCCGGGACAGCCGTTCGGATAAGACGGACGGAGTGTTCGAGGAGAGTGGATTGGGCATGGTAGGTCGGGGTCTCCTGCCCGGATTCGCCATTTCTGATGGTATTTGATGAAACCTTCAGCAACAGCAAATCGAACAGTAGCAGGTGTAACAAGCATCTCAAGCATTCCCCTCATTGTCCAAGATGGCTGTTTCTCTGGGTCTTCGCCGCATAGCACAACACTCTCGTTGTTCGTAATAAGTAAAACATTGACCACAGCCTCGATCCAGAAAACAGCTCAAGTAGTTAATTCCATTTTATGTTTATTCTCACAAGTGGTACATTTACCCCAATCTTTGAAGGGGAGTCTGCAACGCTTATACAGGGGGCCATATGGCAAAGAAAAGGGTTTCGCCGCGCATAAAGACTCTCACCGTCCGGCTTACCGAGCACGAAATGGCCGCCTTAGAAAAGTACTGCGCCGACAACGGTCTCACCGGCAGCGAGTACATGAGGACCCTTATACGCATTCACCTGGGCCTTAACGATGATATGAGAATCATCTATGAACTGAGGCCCCGTCCGAAAAAATAGAGTCAATTCCGTCTTAATCATTATCCTGCAACCCAATCTCTTCAAATACAACTTCCCTCATTAGTTAATATTATTTCTTAATGTCTTCTTATAAGCATACGTTATTAATACCACATGTTTCATTTATCCAGTATATAATGTACTTATTGTCACACTTTTGTCTTGACAGTGTGTTCTTATTAGAATACTATCTACTCACTTAGACGACCCGCATCAAGAGACGCAAGTGCTTTTCCGTCGCCTCTGTAAGAGGATGATGTGACAAGCCTGGTTCCGAAACGACACCGTAACATTCTTCTCACCATGACTGCAGGGGTAGCGTTGTTGCTCCTGTCCTTCCCGACGAGCAAGCTTCAAAAGCAGTACTATCTGAATCTCAGCCCCAGCGTACCCCTTGGCCTTTACAGGATGACCCCGTCAGTTACTCTTGCTGTCGGTGATCTGGTCGTCTTCGACCCGCCACAAAGGGTGCGCACCTATATCTATGGCCGCCGTTGGCTGCCCCAGGGCTGGCCTCTTATCAAATATGTCGGGGCGCTTCACGGCGAGACGTACTCCGTGGATGAGAATTCACTGTACATCAATGGGCGATATGTCGGTCCGGTGTACAGTCAGGACGACGAAGGCCACCCGCTTCCCCAAATCACAGGCACCCATACGGTTGAACCCGGAACGTTCCTTCCTCTTTCGACACATATTTCCCGCTCCTTCGACGGCAGATACTTCGGCACTGTTGAGCTGACTTCTATCAAAGGCAAAGCACTACCTGTCTGGACGTATGAGGCGCAAGAGTAACACATGATTTCTGCAATTTTGTTAAGCGGCATCATCGGCTTTTCTTCCCTGTACGGCACGTGCGGCCCCGAGGTACATCCGGCCACTACCCAGGCTATCGTGGAAGTGGAAAGCAGCGGCAATCCTCTCGCGATCCACGACAACGATACGGGAACATCATACACACCATCTACCCGCACTCAAGCCGTGGAGATCGCCTCCCGGCTCCTCACCCTCCGCCACTCCATAGACATCGGCCTCATGCAGATCAACTCATGGCACCTGAGAAAGAGAAGAATAGACTGCGACCGTCTCTTTGACCCGTGCTTCAACATCAAGACAGGAACAAAGATCCTCGCAGCCTTCTACCGTACGCACAGACAAAAGAACCCATCGGACCCCCCGGACCTTACACTTCTCAAATCTCTTTCCTCTTACAATACCGGCACTCCTTACAACGGCACCCGCTACGTCTCAAAAATCCTAAAGAAAGCTCGCATCACGGACTATACCCCAATTCCTCATAAGACCCGTCTCGTATCAACTCGGATGACAACATGCCAACCCTGCAATGCGATTACCTACTACCGAAAGGAGAACGCCAAATGACCGGAACCCCTTCCTGCGGCAACGTCCGCGACCTCCACGGCGATTCGTCCCACCATCGCCTGCTGCAGATGCTCACCACCGCAATGGGCGCTCACATCACTAACCTTCTTGAAGATACCGCAGTGGTGGAACTGATGCTCAACCCCGACGGCCGCCTTTGGGTGGACCGTCTCGGTACCGGCAGATCGGACACCGGCTATACCATTAACCCGGCAGACGCCCAGCGCGTCATAGAACTTGTCGCCAGTTCCACCGGCTCCGTTTGCAGCGCCGGTCAGCCCATGGTATCCGCCGAGCTTCCCGGCAGCGGGAATCGGTTCCAGGGGATACTGCCCCCGGTCACTTCCACCCCGGTGTTCACTATACGGAAGAAGGCCCTCATGGTTTTCACCCTGGATGATTACGTCAAGGATGAGATCATTTCTGAGTCCCAAAAAGACGAAATCATCCAGGCAGTCAAAGAAAAACAGAACATTCTCATCGTAGGCGGGACCGGCTCAGGCAAGACCACGCTCGCCAATGCGGTCCTTAACGAAATCTCGAAGACCCTGGACCGCTGCATCATCATCGAAGACACTCTGGAGCTCCAATGTACGGCCCCGGATACGGTCTTCTTGAGATCACGGGATCATGTCTCCATGAACGACCTTTTGAAAGCGACGATGCGGCTGAGACCCGACCGGATCATCGTCGGGGAAGTCAGAGGGCCGGAGGCTTTGACGCTTCTCAAAGCCTGGAACACGGGCCATCCAGGAGGCATCGCCACGATCCATGCAAACAGCGCGAGAGGCGGGCTTACCCGCCTTGAGCAACTGATACAAGAGGCAATACCGACACCGCAGAAGGCCCTTATCGCCGAGGCGGTGAACATCATTATCTTCATCGAGCGTTACCGTCACTCTCGAAGGGTCAAAGAGATCTTAGAGGTGACGGGCTTCACGGACGGCGAATACGTCATCCGCACATTACTCTAAGGAGGTTCCACTATGAAACACCGATCAGCCGTACCGGTTCTTTTAGTGCTGGCAGTCTTTCTCCTACTGCCTGTCCTCGCCCATGCCTCAGGTTCGGGCCTGCCATGGGAGAGCCCGCTTCAGAAGATACTCGATTCCATCTCCGGGCCTGTCGCCAAGATAGCCGGCGTCATCGCCATCTGTCTTACCGGCCTTGGCCTTGCCTTCGGGGAAGGAGGAGGGCTCATGAGGAGGTGTCTCGGTATCGTCTTTGGCCTATCCATCGCCTTTTCCGCGAGCAGCTTCGGGCTTTCATTCTTCGGCTTCGCGGGCGGCTGTTTCATGAGGTAACCCATGGAAGGATACGAGGTACCACTTCACAGGGCGTTGACTGAACAGATCCTCCTGGGAGGAGTGCCCAGGCCTATCGCTATACTTAATGGCACCGTTGGCGCGGCCTTCGGTATCGGGCTCCACTCCTTCTATGTGATTCCTTTTTGTCTCTTCGTCCACATTGCCGCCGTTGTCATGACCAAGCGCGACCCGCAATTCTTCGATTGCTTCAGGCGGCACATAAAGCAAAAAAGCTATTACTCGACGTAACGGAGGTACCATGCTGAATCTCAGAGAATTTCAAAAGAAGCCGGACAAACTGACGGACTATCTGCCGTGGGCGGCCTTTGTCGCTCCGGGAGTGGTGCTCAACAAGGACGGCTCCTTTCAACGGTCCTATGCCTTCAGGGGCCCGGACCTTGAGAGCGCCACCCCCGCCGAGCTTGTCTCCATCACGGCCCGGCTCAATAACGCAGTGAAGCGCCTTTCCGGGGGATGGGCTATCTACACCGAGGCCCAGAGGATACGAAGCCAGGACTACCCGGAGTCTGAGTTCCCGGACCCGGTAACACTCATGATCGAGGAAGAGCGCAGGGCCTTCTTCTCTCTCGGCAACCACTACGAGAGCCTTTACTATCTCACCCTTTTGTTTCTTCCTCCCCCGGAACAGCACCAGAAGATAGAAAAGGCCTTTATCGAAAGAAGCAGGGGCTATGAGAGGGAGCAGGAAACCTATCAGGCCCACCTGAAGACCTTTCTTGCCGAATCTGACCGGCTGTACGCCCTGCTCTCGGAGATTCTCCCGGAGGCAAGGCCGCTAACGGACTCCGAGACGCTCACTTACTTGCATAGCTGTGTATCCCCCAAGCGTCACCCCGTGAGGGCCCCTGAGATACCCATGTATCTCGATGCCCTCCTGGCAGACACACCCCTTGTGTCGGGGTTTGAACCCAGGTTGGGGGAGCATCATTTGCGGGTCGTCTCCATCATGGGATTTCCGGGGGTGACCGTGCCGGGCATCATGGATAACCTCAACAAGCTCAACTTCGAGTACCGGTGGGTGACCCGGTTTTTACCCTTGGACAAACGGGAGGCGTTATCCGAGATCGGCAAGTACCGCCGCCAGTGGTGGGCCAAGAGAAAGGGGATCATGACTCTTATCAAAGAGACCGTCACACAGACGGAAAGCGCCATGGTGGACAGCGACGCCATGAACAAGGCGTCAGACGCAGATGCGGCCCTTCAGGAGGTCGCAGACGACGCAGTGAGCTATGGATATTATACAGCGTCGATTGTCGTGTGGGACGCGGACGCTCTCGTTGTGCAGAAGAAGGTCCGCGCCCTGGAAAAGACGATCAACAGCCTCGGCTTTACGGTAATCAATGAGACGCTCAATGCCGTGGATGCCTGGTTTGGGAGCCTGCCGGGTCTCTGCAGGGCGAACGTGAGAAGACCCCTTTTAAGCTCTTTGAATCTGTCCCACATCTTCCCCTTGTCGGCGGTATGGGCGGGACCCGAGACCAATACCCACCTAAAGGCCCCGGTGCTCATGCATACGCAGACATCGGGCAATACTCCATTCCGCCTTGATCTTCACGTCGATGACGTGGGCCACACCATGATAGTCGGACCCACAGGATCAGGGAAGTCGGTCCTTCTCGCGATCCTCGCGGCGCAGTTCCGGAGATACGCCGAAGCCCAGGTCTATTTCTTCGACAAGGACGGATCGATTAAAGCCCTTACTGCCGGGGTGGAAGGTGATTTTTACGACCTTGCCGCAGAGACCTCAGGAGCGCTCTCGTTCCAGCCCTTGGCCGCTATTGATAGTGAGCTTGAGATGTCTTGGGCGGCGGAATGGGTCTATGATTTTCTGAGAGCCGAGAACGTGGAGGTCAACCCCGATGTAAAGAAAGCAGTATGGACGGCCCTCAAATCCCTCGCGTCCTCTCCCTTGGAAGAGCGGACCGTTACGGGTCTTACGCTCCTTCTCCAAGACGCCCGATTAAGGCAGGCTCTTGAGCCTGCAACCCTTAACGGCTCTTTTGGCCGTCTCTTTGATGCAACCCACGACAACCTTTCGTATGGGCGCTGGCAAGTCTTCGAGATGGCGAAGCTCATGGAGACGAAGGCGGCGGTCCCGCCTGCCCTTTCGTATCTGTTCCACCGCCTGGAACAGCGGTTTGATGGTTCTCCCACCATCCTTTTCCTTGATGAATGCTGGCTCTTCCTGGACAACCCACTATTCGCGGCAAAGATCAGGGAGTGGCTGAAGGTATTGAGAAAGGCAAATGTGGCGGTAGTCTTCGCCACGCAGTCCCTGCAGGACGTGGAGAACAGTTCCATTGCAAGCGTAATCAAAGAATCATGTCCCACGAAGATATACCTCCCGAACAGCAATGCTCTCGATCCCCGCATGGCTCAGATTTACCGGGGCTATGGGCTCAATGACAGGGAAATCGAGATCATCGCCACGGCTACTCCGAAGAGGCAGTACTACTACAAGTCGAGTGCAGGGTCGAGGCTCTTCGAGCTTGCCCTTGGACCCATGGCCCTCGCTTATTGCGGGTCGAGCACTCCGGAAGACAAAAAGATGGTGAGCGAGATCCAGGCGGGGAGCGGCGATTTCAATGGCGAATGGTTGAGATACAAGAACCTCGGAGGAGCTTCCCTCTTCTTCGGGAAAGACATAAAGGAGGCGGTATGAAGATGCAGCGGAAACACCTTTCGGCTGTTGGACTATTAGCGGTAATGCTCCTGTGCTCCTCTCCCTGCCGGGCGTTCCTCGGATTCGGCGACATCGTTTTTGACCCATCGGTGTTTGCTCAGACAGTCATGACTTACGCCAAGGAAGTTCAGACGGCCATCAACACCACCACGCAGATTCAAAATCAATTGCAGAGCCTCCAGAATGAGGCAAGAAACCTTGCTAACATGGACCTCGGATCAGCCGCCGCGAACATGGCGGGCATACAACAAAACCTCAACGCACTGTTACAGATGCAAAACTCCATGAAAGGGCTGACCATGGACTACGCCCGCTGGCAGACCGAATGGGACAAGGTGTACAAGGACTTCGCCTCTCTTAACGGCATGAGCGGCAAAGATTACGCAGCTCAGGCGAAGAAAATCCTGGATCAGACCAACAATGCCACCTACGACGCGATGCGGGCGCAAGGGCTTGTCGCTCAGATCGGTAACGACTCGGCGAACCTCCAGAGCCTTCTTAGCGCGTCACGATCTGCCGGCGGCGCATTGGCCGCCGCCCAGGCAGGTAACCAGATTGCGGGCATGACGGCGCAGCAACTTATGAGGCTTGAGCAGATCATGGCATCGAGCTACAGGGCGCAGTCTTCATACTTCGCGGCTGAAGCGCAGAAAAAGGCAATGTCGGACGCGGACTCGTCCAGATTCTTTAAGACTACGATACAGCGCCCGCTACAGGGATCAGGCAAGGGTCCCGGCGCAAGAGAATATTAGGAGGCAGACAATGAAGAAACTATTTCTACTATCAATTGCCGCAACTCTTATGTTGTACGCTTGCGGGTCCAGGGATGCCGAGTATTACATGAACCATCCCGCCGAGGCAAAAGCGAAGGCGGAAGTATGTTCGAGAATGTCTGAAGCCGAGAAACTGGCTGACAAAGAATGTACAGCGGTCACCAACGCGGATAGCAAGCGGTTTTTCAAAGGCGGCATGAAACGCCCATTGCAGGGATCAGGCAATGGCCCCGGCGCTAAACAATATTAGGAGGAATAATGACTCCCGATGCAGGAATACTTACCACCCTTCTGAGAAGTTTCGGAGATGCTTTTGTCAACGGATTGGGTTTTATCCATGGCGACGCAAAGTGGCTTCTCGGGATTCTCATGGTTATAGACCTTGTTCTCGCCGTGGTCCTCAATCTCAGCGACGGCGACCACATGAAGACCCTTATTGCAAAGATTCTCAAGTACGGATTCTTCATATGGCTCGTCATGGATTACAGGAATCTGACAAATGTAGTGCTCAACACCTTCCAGGCAGTCGGCCTCAAAGCCGGGGGAGGCGCTATCAGCGCCTCGTTGCTTACCGACCCTTCCGAGATCGCCACCTACGGGATATGGGTTACCGAGCCCATCTTTCAATTCATAGACAATCTCGGCGCTATAGATGTCTTGAAGAACCTGCACAAAATCATGTTCACCGGGTTTACAGGTCTTATCATCATACTCTGCTTTTTCATCATCGGCATCCAGATCTTCATCACGTACCTTGAGTTCTATCTTGTAGCGACGCTAGCCCTCATTCTTCTTCCTTTTGGGGTAAACAGGCGTACCGCCTTTCTCGGTGAGAAAGCGATAGGGGCAGTCCTCTCCTTCGGGATAAAGCTGATGGTCCTCGCATTTATTGCGGCGGTTGCAATTCCACTTGTCAAAACGTGGTCAATTCCCGTTGATCCGACAAACGAGCAGATATTCTGTCTCCTCCTGGGTTCCATGGCCCTTACCTTTCTTTCCTGGCACGCCCCTACCATGGCAGCAGGTCTTCTCTCCGGGCACCCGACCCTTACGGCAGGTACTGCCGCAGGTACGGTGGTTGCCGGAGGTTGGGCAGCCGCTACTCTCGGTGGGGCCGCCATAAAGGCAGGTCATGGCGCGACCATGGCGGCGGTCAGTGGGGGGAGCCAGGTAGCTGGAGCCTACAAAGAGGGAGGAATGGGAGGGGTAGCAAGACTCGGGAGATCCTACCTATCAGAAGGATCTCAAAAGATCACGGACCCCTTCGTATCGTCCTTCGACTCCGGCAGAAAAGTCGCTTCGATGTCCGGCGACTCAGGCGGCACGACAGGCGGAGGTAGCACTGCCCAAGGAGCAGGGAGCGGCGATTCATTCTCTCACATGGATTATGCCGCCATCAGAAAACGACTGAGATACGTACCCAACTCCGTCCCGCCGTCTGAGACCCGAAAAGGCGGAAGCGCGAGACCAGACCTTGAAGGAGGCGACAAATCATGAATGAACTCAACCAACCAACTCAGACATACAAGCCTGATGGCATACCCTTAACCCCCTACTTAAAGGCCAAGGAAGTATGGGACAACCGCATAGGCAATGCACGAGTGCAGGCGTACAACTGGCGCCTGGCCTTCTTTGCGGCCTTGGGACTCTGCTTTTTGCTGGTTATCGGGCTTATCTACCAATCGGCCAAGAGCAGTGTGGCGCCCTATATCGTGGAAGTGGGTCCAGGGGGAGAACTCCTCGCGGTAAGTAAAGCCATCCAGGCGAACCGAGCCCCCAACGATCCGGAGATACGGTACTTCCTGACCAAGTGGATAAAAGACGTGAGGGCTCTGCCGCTTGACGCCATAGTCAAGAAGCAGTCCTGGATAAGCGCCTACGGCTCCATGCGCCAGAAGGCGGCTCTCAAGATGAACGAGATCGTCCGCAAGGATGATCCCATGAGTAAGATCGGGGAAGAGACCATATCGGTTACCCCCGCGGCAATCGTCAAGATGTCGGACAAGACCTATCAAATTCGCTGGACCGAAGACGTGTTCAGTAAGGAAGGTTCCCCGAAACAGTCCTACCGCATGACTGGTCTTGTGACTATCGAATTCAGTCAACCCACCAACGAAAAAGAGATCATGTCAAACCCGCTTGGTCTCTACATCAGCGATTTCTCATGGTCTAAAGAACTCTAAAGGAGGTTTTCTATGCAATTCAATGGTTTACCCATCAAAGACGTCTACAAGGCTTTTCTCGTAGCAATTCTCGGAGGCGGACTTATCTCTGTCTGCTCATTGCCCTCTGCGAGTGTCATTCCCCTCGCCACGGCGGGGGACGGCCCTACACGCATAAAACCAGCGGTCATGGTCCAGCCGCAGAAGCTTCCTGATATGTCCCAGGACACCGAGGAGCCCATGACTCTCAAGGAAGAAAAAGACGCCCTCAAAGCATCCAAATCCATTGAAAGCGGCACCCAGGAAGGTCTTCAGAACGTCTCCGAGGCGGTGCAGGTCCAAGCCAAATCCTTCTTCTCTTATAAAGCCACAGGGATCTACCAAATCTACTGCCATGAAGGGCACCTGACCGACATACAGCTACAGCCCGGAGAAGACGTCCTTTACATAGGCGGAGGAGACACCACCCGTTGGATCGTAGACAGGGCGCAGTCCGGCAACGGAGACGCAAAGCAATGGCACGTGTACGTAAAACCCATGAAAAGCAACATCGCCACCAACTTCATGATCGCCACCGACCGGCGCTCTTATCAGATACGCGCCCGTGCAGGGAACGTCTACAACCCCATCATAGGATGGACCTACCCCCTTGATGAAAAGGCTGCCTATCTGAGGCGGCAGGCGGAGAAGAAGGAGAAAGAGGAAGAGCAGATATCAGGCACCGTGACCCCCGAGAAAATGAACTTCAACTACAAGATCGAGGAAAAATCGGGGTTCTTCGGAGGTTCCTATTCCTGGACCCCGAAGATGGTCTTTGACGACGGCCAGAAAACATATATCCAGATGGCGGCAACCATGTCTTCAGGCGAGGCCCCAGCGCTCTTCGTGAGCGACGGTAAGGAAGTAATGCTCGTCAATTACAGGGTGAAGAAGAACTACTACATCGTTGATCGCCTCTTTGCCCAGGCGGAGATGAGAAACGGCCTGAAAGAGATCGTGGTCATCAAGAAGATCAATAAGGATTAAGGAGGAGTGCATGAAACTCTCATCATTCTTCAAGAAAGGAAACCAACCCCCACCGGTGCCCGCTGGTGATCCTCCCACTGAGGAACCCAAGGAGGTGACCGGCAGCATCCTTCATCCCGCTGTCCCCACGGGCACGAGGTTTAATCGCAAAATGCTTATGATTCTCGCATCGGTCGCGGGGCTTGTCATGATCTTTGCCTTCATGGCCGCCTTGCAGCCCCCGAAAAAGCTCACCCCCCGCGAGGAAGCGGAAGAGAGCGCAAAGAAGGGGCAAACGACCACGAACTATGCGCCCACTCCGGAGGCGATCTCCACCGCACCAGACACCTACGCTGGCTTAAAGGCCTTCCAGGAGGCGCAGCAGATCAAAAGAGGAGCTATTCCCGACGATACCGGCAGTGTGGGCAGCGTCAAGAATATCTCGCCCGCATCCATCAACCAGTACAATGCCCAGGCCGGAGGAAACATCCCTCAACTCTCGGAAGTGGAAAAGGAACGTCTGGACGCGAGAAAGAGCCCCATCAGGTTCATGAATGCTCCAAGTTCGATCCCGCAGGCCTCATCCCTCCCGCCGATCCCCGCCGTCGTGCCTGCCCAGGTCAACGTGCCGGTCATGCCGTGGCAGAAGGACGATGACCAGAACATGCAGGCTGCGAAGCGGGAGTTTGTCGCGGACAATGAAAGGGCGACCAAGGATGTCTACGTGAAGAGCGGTGTCATATCTCCTCTTTCAAAATACGAGGTCAAGGCAGGCTCCATTATCCCTGGCGTCATGATTACCGGCATCAACTCCGACCTTCCCGGCAGGCTCACCGGACAGGTAAGAGAAAATGTCTATGACACGGTCACAGGGCAGCACCTTCTCATCCCTCAGGGAACACGGGTAATAGGCACGTATGACTCCAAGGTCGCCTATTCCCAGGAGAGGGTATTGATTGTCTGGACCAGACTCATCTTCCCGAACGGTGATTCCATAGACCTCGAAGGTATGGCAGGCGTGGATCTCTCGGGGTACGCGGGTATGAGGGACAAAGTGAATAATCACTATGGGAAACTCATCACAGGCGTAGTTCTTAGTTCCATGCTTTCTGCCGGAACGAAAGTAGCCGCAGGCAACAATGATGAAGGGACCGCCACGTTCTCACAACAGGCAGCCTCGGGCGCAGCACAACAAGTCTCCACGGTGGGCGCGAAGTTCGTAGATAGAAACCTGAACGTCCAACCTACCATAGAGATCAGACCGGGCATGAAATTCAACGTGTTCGTGAACAAGGACCTCATCCTCAAACGCTACCGGACATAAGGAGGACGCCATGCAGACTATCACTCCGATAACGAACGCAGGCGATGCGGCAAACTACTTCAAGAAGGATGATTACTACACAAGAGACCAATCCGAAGGAAGGGCCTGGATGGGTAAAGGAGCGGAGACGCTCGACCTGAAGGAAGTGGACCTGCCCACGTTCCAGGCCATCCTCGAAGGGAAAGATTCGCAGGGTAATGTACTTGTGGAAGCGGCATCCAACGGCAAGCACCGGGTAGGATGGGACCTGCACTTTGCCCCCTCGAAGAGTGTTTCTCTTGTGTGGGCCTTCGGGACTGAGGAGCAAAGGTCTCACATGGTGGACGCTCACCATGCGGCAGTCGAGTCGGTCATGAAGTACGTGGAAGACAATCTTGTGGAAGCGCGGGGGAGAGTGGACGGCACGACCCGGCGCATTGGCACGGGCAACATGATTGCCGCCCGGTTCGATCACTTTACTTCCCGAGAAATGGACCCGCAGCTTCATTCTCATGTGGTGGTGGCCAACATGACCAAGAGAAAGGACGGCCAGTGGCGGGCCGTGGCGAACGAAAAGATATTCGCACGAGAGCTCCTTACCGCCATGTATGAAAACGAGCTTGCAGCAGAATTGAAGGAGAGGGGCTATGCAGTCACCATGGCAAAGTACGATACGGGCAACTCACGATACGCCCGAATCGAGGGGATAGACGAAAGGATAGAGGCGCACTTCTCGAAGAGACAAGATCAGATCGACAAAGTCATGGCGGACCTCAAAGACCGTCTTCCCCTCGCCACGGCCGGGGAGCTTCGGCAGATGGCGTGCCTGGACACGCGACAGGCCAAGAAGACCATAGACCGGGAAGTCTTGCACGACTCATGGGACCGTCAGCTTGAGGGCATCGGCTTTTCCAAAGATTATGTTGCAGAGTCTCTCTCAAGACAGGCGGCGTATCAGAAACCCGAAGGAATGATTCTCACGGCACAGGGCGCCATCAAGATGGCGTCTTCTGCCCTCAACGAGCAGGAGTCCACATTCACCCGCGAGGACGTGATGAAGACTGCCGCGAGGATCTCCGGAGGCACTCACCGGAATAAAGCCCTTGAGGATGCGTTCACCCGTTTGAAGGGCAAGAGCATCGTCACCCTGGACAAAGACGCTGGAGTCTACACCACAAAGGAAATGACGGCCATAGAAAACGGCATCGTTACCGCAGTAGACGAGGGCCGGGGCACCATGCCCGCAATCCACGACATTGCCCAGGTCGAAGAGAGGGCCAGGGAACTCTATGACCACCTTACTGCCGATCAGAAGAAGGCTCTGGAGCATATCCTTACTTCTCAGGATAGGGTAATCGGCATCCAGGGGGACGCGGGCACGGGTAAGACCTCCATGCTCCATGCAGCCAGGGAGCAGCTTGAGAAACAGGGTTACACCGTAAGGGGCATGACCTTCACAGGCAAGGCCGCGAAGGAATTACAGACCGGAGCGGGCGTGGACTCTCAAACCCTCCACAGCTTCTTGCCCAAGGCGCAGACGCCGGAGTTTACCTCTTCGGAGAAGGAAGCCTGGTTCGTAGACGAGGTATCCATGGTCGGCTCAAAACAGATGAGCGAACTTGTCAATGCAGCCAAAAAAGCGAATGCCCGAGTCGTTCTGGTAGGGGATACAAAACAGCTTCAATCAATCGAGGCCGGGAGGATGTTCCAGAAGCTCCAGGAATCTGGAGTGATGAAAACGGTTCACATGAAGGAGACGCTTCGTCAGAAAGACGAGGAGTACAAGGAGATTGTGTCAGACATCGCGGAGCGGAGAATACACCGGGCATTTATCAAAATGCAGGACCGGAGCAAGGTCCATGAGATCATCGATGACCGGGAGAGACGGGAAGCCATCGTCAAAGAGTTTGTCTCACAGAAGGACTACGGAAACACCCTTGTCGTAACTCCGCTCAACAAGGACCGGGGAGAACTGAACCGGCATATCAGGGGTAAGCTCAGGGACAAGGGTGCATTTACGCAGCCGGACCGCACGTTCGCGGTGAGGGAGCCGAAGATCATTCCTCCCGTTGAACGGCACTTCGCGCAGTCCTATTCCCCCGGTGACATTGTCGCGGTCAACAAGAGTCTTCCGGGCTTCAGGCTTGGCGATCAGGGCAGGGTGACTTCCGTTGAGGCACAGACTCAGGAGATCAGCATCGTCACCGTCTACGGCCGAAACATGACCATCGACGTGAGCGAACACGGACATAAGCTCGGCGTCTATCAGGAGAGACTCCTTCCTTTTACCCAGGGAGAGAAGGTGGTCTTTCTCAAGAATGATAAGAACCTCGGGGTACAGAACGGGCTTACCGGGAAGATCAAAAGCCTCGATGAAAGGGGTAACCTCACGGTCAAATTGGACACCGGCAAAGACGTCACCTTCAGCATCCCCCGGAGCTACAACTATCTCGACCACGGGTACGCAGTCACCGATTACAAGAGTCAGGGCCAGACGAGCAGACGGGTGATCTTCCACGCCAACACGGAGAAGCCCACTTCCTATAATTCGTTCTACGTCGCCATGACTCGGGGAAGAGACGACCTCAGGGTCTACACCAACGGGACAGAAAAACTCCGAGAGCAGGTCAAGAAGGAGATCACGAAGACATCGAGTCTTGACTATGCAACCAAGACTATGACTCCTCCACCGATACAAAAGGCACCCGTCCGTGCCCCGCAAATCCACATAGGGAGGGAAGGAAGATGACACAAAAAAACGGTACACCGGCGCAACTCAGGCAGAAAGCGAAGGACCTTTTAGCCCAGGCAGACCGCCTGGAAGAGCAGCAGATGATCAAGGTCGGAAGGCTGACCATGAAGCACTACGAAGGGGGTTTCAAAGGCTTCGACATGGAGAAATTCCGGAAGGAAATAGAGGAGGTATTATCATGATCTTCAAGAAAAAGAAGCAATCGGGATGGAAGTCTATTCTCTTTTTGCTCTGCTTTTCCCGTAAAGCCAGCCGTGCACTAAATGGGTACACACCTAACGCAAAAGGGAATGTTTGCAAGCCGTTTCACCGTCTCGGCGGAAGACTTTGGATTCATTGAGCTTTGATGGTGAAACCGGTCCTGGTGAGCGTAGTACCCTTGGTTAAGGAGGTCTGGAACAGTGGGTAATTGCTCAGGATCGCCAGCCCAATCGGTACCACCGGTTTGTACCACCGGTTTCACCATCAAAAGAGGTAAAAGGAGGAAGGCATGAGGGTGAAAATGACTCGCGCTCACCGGGAGAAACTCGACTATATCCGGGGCCGCATGGGCCGGGAGGATTACCTCCGATTACTCATCGAAGCCCGCTACAATGAAGTCCGCAAGGAGTGGCGCGAACGGATGAAACTCTACCGCGAAATCCAGCACGTCAAACAAATCCTTGAAGTGGCAGCCAAAAGAAAGGGGGCAGAACAATGAAACACATATCGGTCAAACTCACCGACGGAGCATACGTCAAACTGCAAAACCTCAGAGGAAGCAGAAGCACTTCGGACTATATCCGCGATCTTCTCTTTGCTGACGACAAGACGGTGGGGAAGGAGACAGAGGCGTTTCAAAATCTCTTTACCGACATCGCCGACCTGAAGAATAGCATGGGCGCTCTTTTAAAAGGTCTTCCGAACAAAGAGGCCCTCCTCGCGGTGGTCACCTTTCTTGCCCACGCGATGACCATCGGAAATCCCACGGCCTATGCGCACCACACCACGGAACTGAAGCAGCTTTTCCAGACGCTTAAGACGAGTGTGAATAACGGAGGAGGGCAGTGAAAAGCACGAACTCGTACAAAGGATTCGAGATATGGTTCAACGGCCTTCGGATGGCGATCAAGATGCACCTGTACATCTTCCTTATCTTCCTTTTCCTTCAGATCGTAATCACGTTGACCGTAACATACTTTCTTCAGGGGAAGAGATACGGCGCAATCGGGAGATACGTCCTCGATTCGGTAAGACTATTCCAGGCCCCCGACATGAACATCTTATGGCCTTACGTCACGTATCTCTTCTGGAACCTCGTATGCGTTTTTCTCGCAAGCTCCGTGATCTACTTTGGATATCCTTTCGCGATTGCGATGTTCAAGGGGAGATCGAAGAAACAGCTAAAGACGAAGCACCTTGCCGGCGCGGGCCTTGTGAGCGTTCAGGAGTTTGCCCGGCAGATCGGCAACGGAGACCTACCTTTCGGGTCGTTCAGACTGCCCGCAAGGGAAGAGACGAAGCATTGTCTCACGGTCGGCAGACCCGGCACCGGGAAGACGGTCTTTCTCTCCCAGGTCGTGGAGAGACTCATCGAGCGAAAGGCGAAGGGGGTGATCTACGACTTCAAGGGAGACTACTTCTCCCGCTTCTATGATCCGGACCGGGACATTCTTTTCAATCCTCTGGACCGCCGGTCAGCCGGATGGAACCTTTTTTCCGACATCAAGACGAAGCTCGACATCAACGTCATGGCCTCGTCTCTGATACCTCCCGTCTATACCGGTGACACCTTTTGGAATGATGCCGCGAGGGGAGTCTTCTCGGGGATACTTCACTACCTCTGGCAGCACAACCGGAGGACCAATTCAGACATATGGGGCGGAGTCACCGCGCCAGGGGAAAACATACACGACTGGCTGAGAGCGACCCCGGAAGGACAGACGGGCTTCCGGTATGTTGAAGACTCAAGCTCGAAGCAAGCGCTCTCCGTCTTTGCAACAATGATGCAGTACACCGCCGCCTTCGAGTACATGTCCCAAGGTGACACCGCTTTCTCTGTTACGGAATGGCTCTCGAACGAGAAGCCTGGGTTCATCTTCGTGACCAATCAGTCGGACCTCAAAGACACCCTGAAACCTATCCTGAGCCTCTTCATCGACTTTCTCGGGAAGAAGCTCTTATCCCTACCCGACGATCTTCAAAGGAGGGTCTTTTTCCTCCTCGACGAGTTCGGGACCCTTCAGAGGTTATCCAGCATCAAGGAGCTTCTCATTGCCTCCAGGAGCAAAGGGGGCTCCTGCTGGATAGGGATACAGGACATAGGCCAACTTAACAAGCTTTATACCCAGGACGTGGCCGATACAATTGTGAATGCCTGCGGCTCGTCAGTGATGTTTGCGGTAAGTGATCCCCGCACTGCAAAGTACCTGGTCGATAAGATCGGGGACACGGAGATCATGGAAGCGGAAGAGACCTACAGCATGGGTGTGGCGAACTACCGGGACGGGGTATCTCTCACACAGAGGAGAAAGAGGCAACGGCTGATACTTGATTCTGAGTTAATGAACCTTCCGGACCTTCAGGCGTACGTGAAGGTGCCGAACAATCCGTCCATCACCCTCAGCAGATTTGCGATTAGAGAGTATCCTGCACGAACAACCTCGTTTGTAATCCGGGAGAACCTGTTGCTCGATACAGTTATCGAGAGACAGGCTGAGGGGGACCCGCTCATGGAAGAACCGGTCTTCGGCTCCCTGGATATGGCGTCAAACGGCAAACACGCCCCCACCCATAACACTGGGGTCTTGCCCCTCTTCTGAAACTGCCCTCCTCCTGATCGTTCCACATCCGGATAAGGCCACCATCAGAAAAGGGGCCACATTCCGCACGGGACGTTGAAAAGCGCCACTGACCTTTTGGCCAGGCGCGCTTTTCAACGGTCTTCCCCGTGCTCCTCGCCCACCCTGAATCTTTCAAGTAGTTTCCCGCTCCCTTTGAGGTTTTTCTCTCGGCACACGGCATGGCCGTATCCCGGGCCGGGCAGTCGTCACCGACACCGTCATGACCGTTGTGCAATGAGGCAGCGTTTGGGTTCCGCACCCTCCTTTTCTTTTTTCCCCGGTCCTTGTGAGGGAAAAAAAGTTTTTTCAAGGGGAGATACCCCTAAACCAATCAAAGGGAGGACACACAATGAATTTCATGAGAAGAGATGTTTTGACACTTGAGCAGGTGCGCGCTGCAGCACCTTCCGTTTTTGCAGACCGGCCGTGGGGGGCAGTTTGCAGGTGAAATGGCTATGGCGACCTTAGAATAGCCCAGGACACACCTTCTTGTTCTTCGAAACATTGTTACCCACGGACTAACCCCACATTTAGCCTGGTCTCCGCGGCATATTCCCGAATCCACTGATCGACAATCATAGACTCCTGTCCTCCGTCGAGGGTTTACCCCGATCGCACTCCAGTTAAGCTGCAAGAATCTTCAACCCTTGCTTGGTAATGTGGACACATTCATCAACGAATGGACTTTCCATCAGCCGCAAATAGCTTTCTTCGTCCAGACCCGCATACTTACACAACGTTGAGACATCAATACCTAAAAGGACGTTCCTGACACGTTCATAATCCGCGTGCATGCCTTGTGCGCGTGCAATAGCCTGTTGATCAACGTATCCTACATTGTGGGTGGTCTGCCACGTCTCAGTAAGTGGGGCAGGATATGGTTCACCCCGAAGCACCTTACAGACCTCAGAAACAACTCCACCAAATGCTCCCAGCAAGTAGATAGGCTTCTTCTTGTCAATGGCGATGAGAATTTCTTCCAAGACACCCGGCATCTTCCCGTTGTATCCGAAGAGCTTTCCGCCTGCACAGACGCGGGCGTGTGAGGAATCAATTGAATACATCCGCATCGCTGTCAAAGAGCGCGACCAGTAGTACTTGTTCTGAGGCGTTGATGGGGGAAGGTAGGTGTCCTTATCGACGGCACTGACAATATCGTCCGGAATGTCATATTCAACAGTTTTCATAATTGTTCTGTAATTAGAGCGCCACGCCATCATTTCCTTGCTAGCTGCGTAGATCGGCCAAGCCAAATGGTTCTCCACGTGTATTTCATCTGTGTTAAGGCGGTTTTTCAGCGCGATGGCTTCATTGAGAATGAATTCCGTAAACCCATCTTTGCGCAAGTCACCGCCATAGATGAGCGTGCCCGACCTGGCGAGAATATGTCGGGCGAGATCTTGGGCCAATCTTGTCGATTGACTTATTGGAAGATGGTTTTCAGCAAATCCGTCACTTGGAACATCTGAAATGGATATACCAACTCGATACCCACGGAGAGAGAGATCCTCCGATCTACTCCAAAGAGGTGTAAAGACATCAATTTCAAGCTTCTGATACCAATCGGCTTCCTCTGAGTAGATTGGCGGTTCTGGGTAGCAGATTTGCTTTATTCTACCTTCTTTCTTTAACGCGAGAAGTTGGCGAATTTCCGGAGGTCTTGAAAACAAGGCACACTCTCTGCCAATCCATTCCATCGACCGATAGTACTGTAAAGATTGAAGAGCGTGATGATGTCGAATGGTCTCCAAAATTGCAGCAGTGAGAACTCGCAGGACGTCAGATTCGCTAAGCGGTATCTGTGGTGATACATGCACGCAAGGTATGTTTGCTGCGGCTGGGAAGATCCTATCTTCATAATCCTCTAAGCAGTCAACAGCAATCATTGGCCTTTCTTTTTCTTTGGCACACAAAATTTCCCGCTGGCACCAGTAACGAGAGGAGTACAAATCGCTACCGATTGCCACCACCGTTGATTCTTCGATGTGTTTGATTATCTCGCTATCGAATTTGAATCCGGGGGATATCTCAGTTGTGTCAAAGAAAGGGGACATGTTTGTGTTATCAATAAAGTGCTTGATAGATTCCGCATGAAGGCGGCCAGTATCCCCGCCTTTTGCATGGCTAAGAAAAATTCTGATGGAAGATGATTTGCCCTTGTCGCTCTCCTTAATTTCCACGAATCCATGCCGGTAAAGCTCATGTGCCATAAAAAGGATTGCATGTTGAGATATAGCTAACTTGGGCCATTCATATGCCCGGATGAAATTTAGACTCTTCAGGCTTCCTTCTTCTCCATGCCCAAGACCTTCGCGGCTCAACGCCAAAGGGACAATACGTAGCGAACCTGTGCTCGGCAGACATCGAATGTAGTTATTCCATGAATCATGGCCCCTTGTATTCATACTTGTGAAAACAAACATGACATTTCTTGCTGCGAGCTCTTTCGGGTATCCTCCGGGCACAATAACCGGGCTGCTAGAGCTATAAAGAAAAATAGGAATATTCAAGTTCCGAGAAAACGGTCGGCTAATATCTCTAGAGAGATACTTTGAAGCAGCTTCAAGAAGTGGACCTACGGTATCGTTATCTGACGGGTGCCAGATAATGTGAATCGCCAAGGGGGGTTTGTATGGTGAAGACATTAGCCTGCCTCCATGGGTTTTAGATTTGCGGTTGTATTCCATTGTTTTCCGTGTTGTGACGCACTCGTAACCGGTGGCAACTTCGATAGCAGGCGGCGACGCATGATCTCATACTCAACTAATTCTTTTGGTACCCTGATCAACTCGTTTTGCCGCTTGCCCGAAATCGAAAGGGTCAGCAATAACAACGTTCCTATCTCTCCAGGTCTTCTTTTCAATGTCTCTTACGAAAGCAGTTACTTCGGAATCGTCGAATGACTTCTTGGAATAGCCTATTCCATTCGTATAGTTTATGGAGGCAAGGTCTACAGAAGGAGCTGCACTGCCGAAATAGAAGAAGTGGCTGGAAACAAGCACATTCTCGGACGTTGTGTCTCTGTCAAGGTTTGTGATGTTCGTCGAACCATTTGGATTACTATGATGTGAGTCCTCTTGAATCCAGTCACCTGTTGTTTCATTCCTATGGTAGATGTTGTCTCCAAGCATCATCACAGGACTTCCATTGCGGACGGGCTTTTTAAGTCCAAATCTAACGTCTGTCCAGTATCTGTCAAAAATGAGTATTTCCGACACACTCATCAGGTATATACACTTCCCCGTCGCTCGCAAACGCCCACCTCCAACGCCCATCACCCAGTCCCCGATTCGCGCTGCCTTTCTGATCCCCGGTTTGCATGTTGCCAGTGTGCAGTATCCATGAAATGGGTTTGGAGCAAAGCCGAAATCCCGATCGACAACATAGATATAAAGATTCCTTGAAGATTCTGCTAGCACGTTGTATGAGGACCGTCCTTCCTGGGACTCGGTGTGCCGTCAGGATTCTGAAATATGGACTTTCCTTCAATCGCGGTTATTATGCTATCTGAGTCCCAACCAACGACTTGCGAGGTCCGGTATTTCTCCAACGCGAGGGGAAGATCGACATTATCCTTGAGTCCACGCTCGTAAACGCCTACGATATTCTTCCCTAGCCGATGTGCCTGCTCGATTTCCCAGTTTACCCAAGGTCGTGAATGGGTCTCCTTGCCAACAAGAACTATAACTGAGCTTGCCCAAGATATTTTCATCTTAAGTAGGCGTTTAATTGTTGTATCTTTGACAAGTCCCTTTTCTAAACGTTGTTGATTCGCCGGTTTTGCTCGGATGGAACTATTTCTTATGCTAAATCCTTTTTTGCTAAGCAAGCTTGCCAGCTTGTCAACATTGACATCATCTTTGTGGTGATGACTAATAAAAACGTTCTTCGTCCTAATGGCGCTCATTTTTGCCCTCCCAATATTCGAGCCATGCGTATGAAGCCATCTTTAGGTTGAGATCCACACATGAATCAACGAGGTGATACGCTAGATTGGTGTAGTTCTGTCGACGTGCCGCATCACTGCCGATTACGACCATCATGTCCCTTATAAGTTCACCTCGCCCCATGTTTCTCCTGCTATCTCTACCGAATACTTCCCAGAGTTCGTCTTCTGCTTTTTTACCGCTAGATACCTGGGCAAGGTCGTCATAGATGCGGCGGAATAAAACATTCGACTCCTCGTACGACAAGGAAAAAGGCTCTCTGGCCGAACTTTTTGGCTGAGTGGGAACACAACTGAACTCCGATAGGTCTTTTTCGTATACGTGCAGGCTATCTGAAAGATGGATGTAATCCCCAGGCTCAGCCCCGAGCCAGCCAGCCATGGCCTCCTGAAGCATGGTAAACTGAATGATGTTGTAAGGGAGGCCTCTCATGATGTCGTTGCTGCGCATGATTTGGGACCAATGCAGACGGCCGTCGCGCAATTTCAGAAGTGACATCACATTACATGGAATATCCATTGAGACGGGTTGGCCATCGGATGCGGGTAAATCTTTTTCCGGCTTCCATATTTGAAGAATCACTTGACGTGTTTGTGGGGCGTTTGAGAGTATTTGATACGAACGTTTGATTTGGTCTAGACCGAACTCATTCCTTAATCGAAAACCATAAGCACCATGATAAACATTTTCAGAACCAGCATAATGGGGCAACGCGGGATTCCAGTAGTTAAGCACTCGGCTTTCATTATTCCCTGTTATCATCCAAACAAAATCAACGAGACCAAATGCCGGATTGTAGGGAGGGCGACGTGACAATATCCATCTCTGACGGGGATCCTTTATTTTTAAGACACAGGATAGAGCCTCATATGTCATCCCATTCCGGCCGACAGACCTATGTTCTGGGTATCCAATAAGGTCTGAAACCGCTTCTTGCCAAACGAGGTCCGCCGTTATGGCTTCGAAGTATCTCATGTCTCCCCGCACGCCTCCCTGTTTCATTCCATTTGAGTACTAAGAAATGTCTGAAGAGAAGCGGCCAGCCCCCATTTCTTTGGAAAAGATGGCGTCGGAAGGGCTCCTGAATAGCGATACATTTGTTTAATCTTTACGCGCCCACTCTTATCCTTTATCTGTGGATGCGAGACGCGAGCATACTTTCCTACTTCGCAAAAAAGATTCTGGCAGTCAATCAGTTGAAGGGGCCTCCCAAACAAGCTTTTGAAATCCAGGCCTAACCGTTCAAATTCAGTATCCTGATTTTCCATCATGGCGCGAATAATATCTTCGTCTGAGTACCGCCCTTTATCAAAGAAACACTTGCCTATTCCGTCGCGAGCACCAGGCCCGGCAACTACGAACTCGTCCTCTGAAAAATCTGTTAACTCGCTGTAGTTTATGTCCGTTGCATATTGATACGCGAGGAAGGGGCCGATAAGTGGATACGAGCTCAGCACCTGATAAAGCTGAGCCATAGAACGTGACGAGACAACTTTACGGGTGACGTCTCCCGTCATCATATGCTCAAGCAGCTTCAGGTGATTCTGATGTTTTCGTTCGTGAGCGAAAGTGCTTTTCCCAGACGCCATGATGTATGCTGCGGAATAGATGGAGGTGCCATTTTGGAAAGCTTTGCTTAAGACCCTGTCGTATTCTTGGAACGAATACTCACGCCACGACAGCTCTCCTATCGAGTCCTCCAGAAGCTGCCACGTTTCAATCTTGTTGAAAACCTTATATAACAAAATTCTGAACAGTCCATCTTCATTCGAGAGACAACGTTCCCTATCGGGATTGATTATGTGGGCGATTAAAAACTGGCTTACCCTATCCAATACCCTGTAAGTGTTGGTAAACTTGTATTTGCCCATGACAGGATCCGTCGTCCAAGGGGCTTTTTTCCGAAGCAGCCGATTAAAGAAAATGTTCTGCCGTTCCACGGCGAAGCGCCAGTAGACCTCATATACCTGTGTTTTGCGTAATTCATTTTTAGTCAAGATATTCATTTGTTTTACACCCCCGACTTCCTCCCTTTCGTAAGACCTGCTATTGACTCCTGAATCCGAGACAACGCCCTATTTTTCGCTCTGTTCCCCTTGCCTGTTTCCACGCGAACGCACTTTTGGGTACTATTCTCGCTATCCGCTAGTCGGTTGTAAGCCTGCTGCTTTCTTTGCCAAGCTAAGGAATTTGTCTCGTCATCCCTCAATGGAATTCCGCTGTCAACCAAGAAGACGACTTCGGGTTTTATTGTTCCCCATGCTAGTTTTTCAACCTCAATCATAAGTCGTAACTGGGGCTCTTGAACCCCATTGTCGAGGCCATAAACATAAGTAGACCACCAGAACCTATCCAAGATCACCCATTCCCCAAAAGAGATTGCCGGCTTTATTTGCGATTCAATTGCATCTATGTGTGCAGCAATATGAAGGAGTTGCAGAGAGCAGGCGTCAATCGTTGCCACCCCGAATTCAGAGCTATGCAGATGGTGAATTCTGTATACTAGCTCTCCAAGCGTTCCCTGCTGAGTACCAGGAAAATGGTAAAGCCGGACAGGCTTGTGGTCCTTACGCAAGGCCTCACACAACTCATTGCACAAAGTTGTTTTGCCAGCCGCATCAACGCCTTCAAATACAATCAATCTTCCTCCGCTTGCTTTCACATCTCATCTCCAAGGGGTTTTTCCGGCATCTGCCCTATATCGTTTAGTATTATCGTAACCATATTTTCACGATAACTGTTGACCTGTCCCCCAGAATCTGTAC